>NZ_PJBO01000024.1:0-461 GCF_002836425.1 Planomicrobium sp. MB-3u-38
GGCAACTATACAAGTGTGGAAATTATGGAAATTTACCAAATCACAAATAGATTGCAAATCGAAACCTAAATGTCACGGAACTAGGCAGACGAAACGTACCGGATGGTGAGGTCTCTTTTGCTAACCGGCATCCCAGATGGTGATGTTTGGATGGCGTCCACCTCAAATAAGCAAATTTCAAAAAAAGCGAGCTTCCAATATAGGGAACTCACTTATATCATCTATTTTTATGCTACGTCATAGCCTTGTTCCTCAACAGCTTCTTTCATATTCTCTGAGGAAACTTTTGATTCGTCATAGGTAACTTCCACTTTACCAGAGTTTAGATCTACCTCTGCAGCAGATACTCCTTCTAAACCTTTTAGCGCGCCTTCTACTGATATTTTGCAGTGGCCACAAGTCATTCCCCTAACATCTAAAGTTTTGGTTTGCATGTTTTCTCACCTCCTTTTTGAAGATTT
>NZ_PJBO01000025.1:0-460 GCF_002836425.1 Planomicrobium sp. MB-3u-38
ACTGAATTTAATGATGAGTTATCTACTGGCGGAGAGCAAGGGATTCGAACCCTTGAGACGGTTGCCCGCCTACATGATTTCCAATCATGCTCCTTCGGCCACTCGGACAGCTCTCCAGAAAAATGGCTCCGAAGGTAGGACTCGAACCTACGACCATCGCATTAACAGTGCGGTGCTCTACCACTGAGCTACTTCGGAATAATATGATCAGCCTGGCAACGTCCTACTCTCACAGGGGGAGATCCCCCAACTACCATCGGCGCAAAAGAGCTTAACTGCCGTGTTCGGGATGGGAACGGGTGTGGCCTCTTTGCCATCATTACCAGACTAATTACTAATTTGAAAGACAAGATTTATTATACCAATTCTGGTGATTAATACAAGCTTTTTTCAAAACTTTTATCTTATTCTTTCAAAACTGGATAAACGACATCGAAACGGGTGATGCGAAGCGATTCAT
>NZ_PJBO01000026.1:0-444 GCF_002836425.1 Planomicrobium sp. MB-3u-38
GAATCTTCAAAAAGGGGGTGAGAAAACATGCAAACCAAAACTTTAGATGTTAGGGGAATGACTTGTGGCCACTGCAAAATATCAGTAGAAGGCGCGCTAAAAGGTTTAGAAGGAGTATCTGCTGCAGAGGTAGATTTAAACTCTGGTAAAGTGGAAGTTACCTATGACGAATCAAAAATTTCCTCAGAGAATATGAAAGAAGCTGTGGAGGAACAAGGCTATGACGTAGCATAAAAATAGATGGTATAAGTGAGTTTCCTAGATTGGAAGCTCGCTTTTTTTGAAATATGCTTGTTTGAGGTGGACGCCATCCAAACATCACCATCTGAGATTCGGGTTAGCAAAAGAGACTGCACTCTCTTATACCCTTTCGCTTCCCTGGTTCCATGACATTCAGGTTTTGATTTGGTAAATTTTTATAATTTCCGCATTTGTAGAGTTGCG
>NZ_PJBO01000027.1:0-400 GCF_002836425.1 Planomicrobium sp. MB-3u-38
GTTGCTTCTCGCTGATGACACCTGCATCGGCTTCGGCTGCTTCGGTGTTACTTCGCCGTCTTCGTACGGCTCGTTGCTCTACCCCGCGATAATAAATAGTAGTCCACTCACTTTTAAAAAATGGAGGAGGAAGAGGGATTCGAACCCCCGCGGGATTTGACTCCCCTGTCGGTTTTCAAGACCGATCCCTTCAGCCAAACTTGGGTATTCCTCCGTGATAATATATGGTGGTGGACCTTGCAGGACTCGAACCTGCGACCGGACGGTTATGAGCCGTCTGCTCTAACCAACTGAGCTAAAGGTCCTAATAAAGTGGCGGCAGAGGGGATCGAACCCCCGACCTCACGGGTATGAACCGTACGCTCTAGCCAGCTGAGCTACGCCGCCTGGATCTTTAATA
>NZ_PJBO01000028.1:0-367 GCF_002836425.1 Planomicrobium sp. MB-3u-38
TTGTTCGCTCATCGCTTTGGTCATATTGGAGATGGTCTGTGGCGTGTAGTGATGGCCGTACATCTTCTCAATCAGATCCGAGATTTCGGACATCGTGACGCCTTTCTGGAACATGTGGATGACGAAGGACTCCAGCGTATCGTTCGAGCGCTTGTACGGAGCGACGGTCTGTTGGTTGAATTCGCCGTTCCGGTCACGTGGAATCGACAGATTTAAATCCCCATACTCCGTATGGAGTGTACGCGTGTAGGCACCGTTCCGCGAATTGCCGGAATTGAAGCCTATGCGGTCATATTTTTCGTAATCCAGGAACGCCGTCAGTTCCGTTTTCAGGAGCGTGTTGACCGCCATCTCCAGGTGCTTGCGG
>NZ_PJBO01000029.1:0-367 GCF_002836425.1 Planomicrobium sp. MB-3u-38
CTGTTCGCTCATCGCTTTTGTCATATTGGAAATGGTTTGCGGCGTGTAGTGATGGCCGTACATCTTCTCGATCAGTTCCGAGATTTCGGACATCGTGACACCTTTCTGGAACATGTGGATGACGAAGGATTCCAGTGTGTCGTTCGAGCGCTTGTACGGCGCAACCGTCTGTTGGTTGAACTCGCCATTCCGGTCCCGCGGCATCGAAAGCTCCAAATCCCCGTACTCCGTATGGAGTGTCCGCGTGTAGACACCGTTGCGGGAGTTACCCGAGTTGAAGCCAATGCGATCGTATTTTTCGTAATCCAGGAAAGCCGTGAGTTCCGTTTGGAGAAGCGTATTGACCGCCGTCTCCAAGTGCATACGG
>NZ_PJBO01000030.1:0-325 GCF_002836425.1 Planomicrobium sp. MB-3u-38
TCATTTTCAACGATATCAGTTAATGTGGCATCAAAAATACCTCCGGCTGAAGTTCCAACAACGTCTGAGGACACAATTAGCTTTTCAGAGTATTCAAACGAGGGACTCGCAGCTTCTTTCATGGCTTCATTCACTTCTTCAATTGTTACTTTTCTTTCTAAGTTTGTATAAAACTCCACTATTGCCCCACCTAAAAGTGGTACTCTCACTGCCGTTCCGTCAATAATTCCGTTTAATTCAGGAATGACTCTTCCGACAGCTTTTGCTGCTCCAGTAGAAGTCGGAATTGCATTCATCGCCCCTGCCCGTCCGCGTCTCATATCCT
>NZ_PJBO01000031.1:0-325 GCF_002836425.1 Planomicrobium sp. MB-3u-38
CGGATATGAGGCGCGGACGGGCAGGAGCGATGAATGCAATTCCGACTTCTACTGGAGCAGCAAAAGCTGTCGGAAGAGTCATTCCTGAATTAAACGGAATTATTGACGGAACGGCAGTAAGAGTACCACTTTTAGGTGGGGCAATAGTGGAGTTTTATACAAACTTAGAAAGAAAAGTAACAATTGAAGAAGTGAATGAAGCCATGAAAGAAGCTACGAGTCCCTCGTTTGAATACTCTGAAAAACTAATTGTGTCCTCAGACGTTGTTGGAACTTCAGCCGGAGGTATTTTTGATGCCACATTAACTGATATCGTTGAAAATGG
>NZ_PJBO01000032.1:0-322 GCF_002836425.1 Planomicrobium sp. MB-3u-38
TGGAATGAGTTGCAAATTGATATCGTGTTAGAAGCAACCGGTATTTATAAAACGGCTGATAAGGCTCAGGCACATCTTGACGCAGGTGCTAAAAGAGTAATTATAACTGCTCCAGCAGATCAGGAAACGAAGATGATCGTTTACGGTGTTAATGAGGGCATTGTTACAAAAGACGACATGATAATTTCTTCAGCTTCTTGTACAACTAATGATTTAGCTCCAGTTGCGAAAGTATTACATGATAACTTTGGAATTGTAACTGGTTATATGACTACAATTAAAGCCTATACACCTTCGCAAAAATTACATGATAGCCCTAATA
>NZ_PJBO01000033.1:0-245 GCF_002836425.1 Planomicrobium sp. MB-3u-38
TACCCCATTCCGACAAGCAGAATGGATGGTGGAGCCTAGCGGGATCGAACCGCTGACCTCCTGCGTGCAAGGCAGGCGCTCTCCCAGCTGAGCTAAGGCCCCAAGAAGTTAAAAATGGTGGGCCTAAATGGACTCGAACCATCGACCTCACGCTTATCAGGCGTGCGCTCTAACCAGCTGAGCTATAGGCCCTCTCGGGAATGTGCAATTGGTTGAAACTTCATCGATCAGGCAAATGCCCAAAA
>NZ_PJBO01000034.1:0-129403 GCF_002836425.1 Planomicrobium sp. MB-3u-38
GTATAATTAATACAATTAAGCCATAAATTTCTGAAGGGAAGTGAAAATATTGACTATAATTCTGGAAAAGAAATACATTCCTTTAGCAAATTACTTTTCATCTGCCACAAATCCAACAATCAAGCTAAGCTTCAATGAAATCGAACAGATTATGGGCCAGCAATTGCCTAACGCTGCTTATTTGAATAGAAGCTGGTGGAAAAAGACCAAAGCGCCTGCCAAGCATTTCCACGCCTGGATGGATGCCGGTTATTTTGTCAGTGAAGTGGAGACGAATCGTTATGTCGTATTTGAAAAAATCGATTCTTCCAAAGGTAAAAATGCTAAGGATGGCAATGGTGATGAAGATATCCTATTGATCCGCAATGCTGAACACGGCGACGCACGCTCCCTTGCCGCTTTGATGAAAACGGTGGAAGCTGAATCCGAGTTTATGCTGTACGGGAAAGACGAACGTACCCAGTCCACCCAAAAAGTCCGCAAACAAATCATTGAATGGCGCCAAAGTGGCCATTCCACAATCTTTATCGCTATTTTGAACGGTGAACATGTGGGCTTTTTGACAATCATCGGCAACGCAGCGAAGCGCGCAGCACATCGCGCTGAAATGTGCGTAGGCGTTCAAGCGGATGCCCGCCGCAAAGGCATTGCCACTAAACTGCTTCAAAAAGGCGAAGAATGGGCAGCTTCGAAAAACATCAGCCGCCTCGAATTGACTGTGGTCGAGAATGATAAGCCAGGCAGGAAATTATTCGAAAAAGCCGGTTATGTTTCCGAAGGGATTCGACAGGATTCCATGTTTATCAATGGTAAATATTATGATGAAATCTATATGGCTAAGTTTTTGGATTAAGCAAAAGAAAAGCGGAAGTGCCTGTTCAGCTCTGACGGGTATAAGACGAATCAGCGTAGTGGCGATCTTTGCCACGCAGCTGGTTTGACTTATATCCCGAAGAGCTAGGCACTGGAGACTAGACACAAAGTGGCTTATGATCCGAAGAGCTGGGCCGCTGGAGTCTGGACAACGTAAAAACAGGCACTCTATTTCTAGGGTGCCTGTTTTTTTATTATCAATAAAGTGAACCGATTTCACTTTTACTCCCAACTTCTATCGGTTTATTCCCAACTTCTATCGGTTTATTCCCAACTCTCCCGCTTTTATTCCCAACTCCGCCAAAAGGCCAAAAGAGGTTCACCGTAACAGGTGAACCTCTTTTATTTATTTAGTTCAGGATTGTCAGCCACAAATACAGGCCAGTCAACGTGATGAACAATGTCGGAATCGTCAGGATGATCCCGATTTTGAAATAATAACCCCAACTGATGGTGACGCCCTTTGTTTTCAGGACGTGCAGCCATAATAATGTAGCGAGCGAGCCGATCGGCGTGATTTTCGGACCGAGATCCGAGCCAATGACATTGGCATAGATCAACGCTTCCCGCACGACGCCTGTCGTATTGGTTTCAGCGATGGCCAACGCATCGATCATGACGGTCGGCATATTATTCATGACTGACGAAAGGATTGCCGCGATAAAGCCCATGCCGATTGTCGCTGCATATAGTCCGTGCCCCGCCGTCCACTCGATTGCAGTTGCCAAAACCGAAGTCAAGCCGACATTGCGCAACCCATAAACGACTACGTACATACCGATCGAGAAGAAAACGATCGCCCAAGGCGCACCCTTCAGCACGGTCATCGTCTCGACTGCTTCACTTCTGCGCGCAATGGCCAGGAAAATGATGGCGACCGCTCCCGCGATGAACGAGACCGGAATATCCAACGTTTCGCTCGCAAAATACCCGATCAGCAATACCGCCAGAACCACCCATGACAGTCGGAACATTTTCAGATCCTTAATAGCCGAGGCAGGAGTTTTCAATACACTGGCATCGAATTCTTTCGGAATATCTTTACGGAAATAAAGGTAAAGAACCAGCATGCTGGCCAGGATACTGAACAAGTTAGGTACAACCATGCGAATCGCATATTCAGTGAATCCGATATTGAAAAAGTCCGCTGAAACGATATTCACCAAGTTACTGATGACAAACGGCAATGATGCCGTGTCCGCAATGAACCCGGAAGCCATGATGAACGGCAGAATCATCGCTTCCTTGAAATTCAAAGCTCTCACCATCGCCAGAACGATCGGCGTCAAAATCAATGCCGCTCCGTCATTGGCGAAAAGCGCCGCAACAATGGCGCCAAGAACTGTCACCAGAAAGAACATCCGAAGGCCGCTCCCTTTAGCCAAGCGGGCCATATGTAATGCCGCCCATTCAAAAAATCCGATTTCATCAAGTATTAAAGAGATGATGATCAAAGCGACAAACGTCAATGTCGCATTCCAGACGATGCCGGTCACATCCCAGACATCACCGAAATCAACCACTCCGAATAATAATGCTACCACTGCGCCGGCAATCGCCGACCAGCCGATTGACAACCCGCGCGGCTGCCATATGACAAAAATTAATGTGACGATAAAGATAAAACTTGCTAATCCAACTTCCACTATCCAAACAACTCCTTATTCACAAACTACTCTTTTTCCTTCCGCTTCCAGAGATTCCACTGTAATTTCCGGTTCAGGAAGCAGGCTGAGCAAATGGATCAGCATCGGATAAAGCGCATGACGAACGTTCAGTGACCAAATGGTCCAACGCCCCCGCTTTTCTTCAGTCACCAATTCAGCCGTTTTCAACTTGCGCATATGCTGGCTCACAGCCGGCTGCGTCATATCCAGCAATTCCGTAAATTCACATATACAAAGTGAGTCTTTCGACAAGTACTTCAGTATCAGCATCCGATTATGATCGCTGATTGCCTTCAAATAGGATTCCATGTATGAATAATCCAAAGCATTCACCTTCTTTCAAGAGTTCCGTCACCCATTATATAAGTGTTTACTTATTTAATCAAGGTAAAATCCAGTGGATTTGCTGTTGTTTGTGCGATAGCAGAGGTTGTTTGCGGGATAATTACCGTTGTTTGCGTTATAGCCCCGATTGTTTGCGTTAACCCGGATTTTCCGCACCCAAAAACCCCGGCAGCCGAAGCTGCCGGGGTTTCTTTACCTAGATTATTATTTTGACGAATACTGTTCAAGTACACGCAATGATTCACGGTTGAATGCCGGGATGTCATCCGGTTGGCGGCTTGTCACCAATTGATCCTGGCAAACGGCCACTTCTTCATCCACTAATTTGGCACCGGCGTATTCCATATCTGTTTGGATCGATTTATAACCTGTCGCCTTGCGGCCTTCAAGCGCTTTTGCTGAAATCAGCAATTGCGGACCGTGGCAGATGGCAAATACCGGTTTCTTCGCATCCATGAACGCTTTCGTGAAATTCACGAAACGATCGTCCGCACGCAATTGGTCCGGCGAAAATCCACCAGGCAGGAACAGCGCGTCATAATCGTCCGGATTCACGTCGTCGATGCCCTTATCGATAGACACAACAGCTTCACCCTGCTTGCCTGTCACTTCCTTGCCTGCTTCTTTTTCAATCGTGAAAACTTCGTGACCTGCATCGTTGAATGCTTTCGATGGGTCGGTATATTCTACATCCTCAAACATATCAGTAATTAGCGTTGCAATTTTTGCCACTGTCTTCCACTCCTTTAGTTTAATACTCTCCCTTATTATTCCACATAGAGAAATTACTAAACATGGCGCTTACCGGAATTTCGAGACATAAGGATTGTCCTGTTCCCAAAATCGATATGGGTAATGGACAGCTTCCTGCGAATTGCCGATGCCGACCCTCGGTCCGACAGATACGGCATGCACCGGATCTCCTTCAGCGATATACAATGGACGCTCTGTAAAATGATGGCCATAATAATCCATTGAAATCCCCATCGCCTTTGTCAGTTTGCCGGGACCGCTCGTCCATTGCTTGATCGGCAGGTGCCGTCCGCGCAGTTCCGCCATCAAATCGATTCCTTCGACCGGTTCCACTGCCCGGATCAGAATGGCGCGCGGCGTATCAATCGGTCCGCTCACAACATTGATCAGCGTATGGGTATGCATTTGATACGTATAGACAAGCCCTGCTTGCCCAAACATGATTTCAGTCCGTTTGGTGCGTCTATTGCCGAAGCTGTGCGCCGCCCGGTCCTCCGCCCCCATATAGGCTTCCGTCTCAACGATCCGTCCCGCGACGATCCCTTCCGGAAGCTCGTGTACAAGCAGCTGCCCCAGCAGGTTGCGCGACAAATCAAGAGTGGGCATATCAAAAAAATCAGCTGTGACTGGTTTGAACATCTTACATCCCTCCGGCATCCATTATACCGGGTTGCGCTGGGTCACTGCATGGATGAGGGGTTCGATGTCTTCGATTTTATTGTCGTGAAAAGCTTTAACAATCGCCGACCCCACGATGAATCCGTCGACGTCATCCCGCAGCATTTCAATATGTTCAGTTTTCGAAATCCCGAAACCCGCGTAAACCGGCACGGGGCTCTTAGAGCGCACCGTTTTCATGAATTCCCGCACTTCTTGCGTCATTTCGTCACGCACACCGGTGATGCCGGTTACCGTAACGGCATAAACAAATCCTTCAGCCGCCGCCAAGATGTCTTCGAGCCGATTTTCAGTGGTGGTAAGCGTAACAAGCTGGATCAGTGTGATGCCGGTCTTTTTCAAATAAGGTTCGACCAGCTGCTGGTGCTCAAATGGCAGATCCGGGATGATGACCGCTGAAACGCCGGTCTCCCTGCAGGACTCAGCGAACCGCTCCGCGCCGTAGCGGATGACCGGATTTAAATATGTCATGACGATCAATGGGATCTTTAAGTCGAAATCCCAGCTCTCCATTTCGAGTAAAACCTTATCCAGTGTCACACCTTCCGCGAGCGCACGGTTTCCTGCTTCTTCGATGACCGGTCCATCTGCGACCGGATCGGAAAAAGGAATGCCGATTTCGATCGCTGTTACACCTGTCGTCTGCAGATACTCCACTTGGCCGCGCAATTTATCGAGTCCTCCATCTCCCGCCATGATATAAGCGACAAATGCTTTATCTCCATTATCTTTCAAATCCTTCAAGCGTTTCATGCCAGTCCCTCCAATTTTTCCGCGTAGGTCGCCATGTCCTTATCACCACGTCCCGAAACGCAGATGATCAATATTTCTTCCGGCCCCATCGCAGCGGCTGCCTTTTCCGCTTCCGCCACGGCGTGCGCCGATTCAAGCGCCGGAATGATGCCCTCGAGTCTCGACAGCTTGATGACCGAAGCCAGCGCTTCTTCATCTGTTACCGCCTTATATTCAACTCGGCCGATGTCTTCCAAATGGACATGTTCAGGGCCTACACCCGGATAATCCAAACCAGCCGAAATCGAGTGCGCTTCCTGAACCTGTCCGTTGTCATCCTGCAGAAGCTTCATATAGGCTCCGTGCAGCACGCCTTCTGTTCCTTTTGTCAGTGTCGCGGCATGCCGGGCCGTATCAACGCCTTCGCCTGCCGCTTCCACTCCGATGAGCCTCACGGATTCGTCTCCCACAAAAGGATGGAACATGCCGATTGCGTTTGATCCGCCGCCGACACAAGCCAGGATGACATCCGGCAAGCGCCCTTCCTTGTCGAGAATCTGCTCACGCGTCTCACGGCCGATCACACTTTGGAAATCGCGGACCATTGTCGGGAACGGATGCGGTCCGAGTGCAGAACCGATGAGATAATGAGTATCTTCCACATTCGTCACCCAGTAGCGCAGCGCTTCATTCACCGCATCTTTCAAAGTGGCACTGCCTTTTGTGACACTCTCGACTTTCGCTCCCAAAAGCTTCATCCGGAATACGTTCAATTGCTGCCGTCTGATGTCTTCTTCTCCCATGAAAATGACGCATTCCAAGTCAAGCAGCGCACAGATTGTGGCTGTCGCCACACCGTGCTGGCCGGCGCCTGTTTCCGCGACAATTTTGCGTTTGCCCATCCTGATCGCCAGCAGCGCCTGACCGATTGCGTTATTGATTTTATGGGCCCCGGTGTGATTGAGGTCTTCCCGTTTCAGATAAACTTTCGGGCCGCCCCATGTTTCCGTCAGCCGCGCCGCATATGTCAGCGGCTGTTCACGTCCGACATATTCTTTTAAATACTTATGATAATCGGCCTGGAAAGCGGCATCTTCTTTCGCTTCCGCATAAGCCGCTTCCAGCTCCTTCACAGCTTTCATCAATGTCTCCGGCACAAATTGGCCGCCGAAACGCCCGAAAAACCCTGTTACGTTCTCTGTTCCCGTTGCTTGCCGCATCGAATCACCCTTTACAGTTTTTATGAAACTTTTTATTTTATCTGCGTCTTTCTTGCCTTCAGTTTCGACTCCACTGGATACATCGACCATATACGGAGCCAGAGAGCCGATTGCCTGTCCAACATTTGCCGAATCCAGTCCGCCCGCCACAATCAGTCTTGCGGGATCGATCGAGGATTTTTCCAGCAAGCTCCAATCGAAGGTCCGCCCGCTCCCCCCGCGAAAGTCGATTCCAGGTGCATCAACCAGCACATAATCCGCAATCGATTTTTCAAGTTTTTTTACATCTTCAATGTCACGGACCGAAAATGCCTGTATGACTTTTACGGGAATACTGCGAATAAACTCATCCGTTTCATCTCCGTGCAGCTGTACCATCGTCAACGGGACTTCTCGAACCGCTGTCAGCACTTCATCCAGTTCCGCATTTACAAAAACACCTATTTTTTCTACTGATCCGGGCAGCTCGTCAGCCAGGCGGGCAGCCTGTTCCACCGTTACCCGCCTGCGGCTCGGCGCAAAGACGAATCCTGCCGCATCAGCAGCCGATGCAGCGCGGACATGCACTTCTTCCTGCAAGCCGCATATCTTCACCTTCGTCATTTCCCCACCTCCAGCGACGTCACCGCTGTAATCCAGCCACCTGCATCTTCCGACCGCATCAGCGCTTCACCGACCAGAATGCCAGCCGCACCTTTGCCGAATGCAAATGCCGCGTCGTCTTCTGTAAAAATACCGCTCTCACTGATCAATAAAGCGTTGCTGTCCGACGGGAAACATTCGGCGATTTCCGCTGTCTGCTGCAGTGATACTTCGAACGTTTTCAAATTCCGGTTGTTGACGCCGATCAATTCGGCTCCCAAGTCCACTGCAGCCTGAAGTTCTTCGGTGTCATGCACTTCGACGAGCACTTCCAGCCCTTTTGTCTGCGCATATGAAAACAGGCGCTCAAGTTCTACTTGCTGAAGTGCCGCAACGATCAAAAGAATGATCGTCGCTCCCGCATCTTTCGCCCGGTCTATCTGAATTTCATCTATGATAAAGTCTTTACAAAGCACCGGCACTGAAACGAGCTGCGCCACATTTTTCAAATCTTCAATCGATCCTTTGAAATAAGATTTATCCGTTAAAACCGAAATCGCGGCAGCTCCTGCCTGTTCGTATTGCTTCGCCTGCCCCGCGACATCAACGTCCAGCCGGATATCGCCTTTTGACGGTGAAGCCCGTTTGATTTCCGCGATGACACCCGGCCCTTGCCGCAATCGTTCGGCCAAGCGGAATTTCTGAGGAAATGCACTTTCTTCCACTCGTTTAACTGGTGAATAACTTTTTATTTCTTCACGTTTTGCCACAATGATTTCATCCAATATATTCATACCAACACCCCCACTGCCTGACGGTGGGCTTCAAACACACGACCTGTTTCTCCGGAAAGGATGGATTTTCTTGCCGCATGTACACCTTCCGCAATCGTGCCCGCTTTGCCACTCGCGAAAAGTGCGACTCCCGCGTTCAGCGCCACTGTATCCAGGTATGCACTTTCGCGTCCTTCCAGCACTTCCATAAAAATCGCCGCATTGCGTTTGGCGTCTCCGCCTCGGATTGCCTCAACCGGCGCCAGCTTCAAGCCCGCTTCTTCCGGATGAAACTGAACCACCTTCTTGCCATCTTCATCAAAAAACAGCAATTCATTGGTGCCCGCCAGCGAAAGCTCGTCCATGCCGCCTGCTCCGTGGACCATCACACCGCGTTTTCTGCCGAGCCGCATCAATGCATCCGCCATCGGCTCCAGCATATCGCGCCGGTACACGCCGGTCATCTGCACTTCAATCGGTAACGGATTGGCGAGTGGCCCGACCAGATTGAAGATGGTCGGTGTCGCGATGCTCTTCCGCACTTCCCGCAATTTTCCGAGCGCCGGATGGATAGCTGGCGCGAATAAAAACGCGATTCCCGTTTGTTCAATCAATTCAGGAATAATTGCCGGATCCGCTGTCGTCCCAATCCCCAGTTCTTCCAGCACATCCGCGCTGCCCGTCTTGCTCGAAACACTGCGGTTGCCGTGCTTCGCCACTTTCATGCCGCAACCCGCAAGTACGAACGCCGTCAGCGTGCTGATATTAAAACTGAACGAACGGTCGCCTCCCGTGCCGCATACATCAATCAGCAGCCCCTCCGTTTCCGGCAAAGCAACCGCTTTTGAGCGCATCGCTTTTACAAGGCCCACCATCTCGTCAGCCGTTTCTCCTTTAGCATGCAAAGCCACAAGAAACTCCCTGATTTCACAGTCTTCCATCCGTCCGTCCAATATTTCCATCGATTTGCTGTACATTCTGTGCTCACTTAAATTCTCTGCTCGTCTCATCTTCATCTCTCCTCAGCTCTTTTGGAATACAAAAATCCCCGCAACCGGAAATAGATCCGGTTGCGGGGACGGGTTTAAAAAACCGCGGTACCACCACGCATTAATGCATTTCTGCACTCACTCAAACAGGCTTTTCGCCTTTCCCTTTAACGCAGGGCATACGTCTGCCTTACTCATTTCCATTTTCAGGCCAGCTCTCCTAAGTCCATTCGCGCAAGAATTCCAATCAGCTCCCACCAGCCGCTGACTCTCTAAATAGAATCCATTGCCTACTCGTCTCAATCCTCGATTTTGCTCTCTGCTATTCTAGTCTTCTCTGGGCTCTTCTCTCAAATAGACTTGCCGCTCTTCCAACAAGTTGATGTTCAGATTAAATTAGTTTGTTTATTCTGTCAAGCAGAAGGTTCAAAGACCCATCCGCTTCGCGACAATCGTTTTCATGATTTCATTGGATCCGGCATAGATCGCTGCCACCGGAATGTCGCGGTAGCGGCGGGCGATTTTGTATTCTTCCATATAACCGTAGCCGCCGTGCAATTGCATGCATTCGCCCGAGATTTTTTTTGCGGTATCCGTCAGCCAGTATTTGGCCATCGATACTTTGGACACGATATCCTTGCCCGCCATATGCTCTTCGATCAACGACTCAAGGAATGAATGCCCCAGTTCCACTTCAGTAGCTATTTCAACCAACTTGAATTGCGTGTTCTGGAAAGCGCTGATCGGCTTGCCGAATGCCTGTCTTGATTTTACATAGTCGACGGTCATTTCCAGCATATCTTCTGAAGCCGTCTGGGCTGCCATCGCCACCACGAGGCGCTCCTGCTGTAATTTTTCCATCAAATAGGTGAAGCCTTTGTTCTCTTCACCGATCAAATTCGCTGCCGGCACGACACAATCCTCAAAATATAATTCGGATGTATCCTGTGCGTGAAGGCCGACTTTATCCAGTTTGCGCCCTTTTGTAAAGCCCGGCATCCCTTCTTCGATCATCAGCAAGGAAATTCCACGGTGCTTCGGCTCCACTTTTGTATCGGTTTTTACGACAACAACCACATGCGTCGAATTGATGCCATTGGTGATAAAGGTTTTTTGGCCATTGACGATATAATTATCACCGTCACGTACAGCCGTAGTTGATATATTAGCCAGGTCAGAGCCCGCTCCAGGTTCCGTCATCGCGATCGCCGTGATGTAATCCCCTGAAATGCAGCCAGGCAGCCAGCGCTGTTTCTGTTCTTCATTGCCGTAGGATTCGATATACGGCACAGTGATATCGTTGTGAAGTCCGACACCGGTGAGGCTGGCTCCAACCCGCTCCATCTCTTCGCCGATGATGACGGCGTAACGGAAATCAAGCCCGAGGCCGCCATACTGCTCTTCAACCTGCGGGCATAGGAAGCCCATGTCCCCAAGTTTCTTCCAGAATGATTTCGGAATCAGGCGATCCTGTTCCCATTGCTCATATTGTGGCACCGCTTCTTTTTCAAGAAATTTCCGCAGCGACTTACGGAACATGATATGGTCATCTTCTTCAAAACGATATTTGCCCATTTTAATGCCCCCTATTTCGGCTGCATGCGGATTGCTCCGTCCAGCCGGATTGTCTCACCATTCAGCATCGGATTCTCCACGATGCTTTCCACTAATTGCGCATATTCCTCCGGCCGACCCAGCCGCGCCGGGAATGGCACCGCCGATTCAAGAGACGCGATTGCCGCTTCCGGCAGACCGTCAAACATCGGCGTCTTCATAAGCCCCGGCGCAATGGCCATAACCCGTATGCCATCGCGCGCAAATTCTCTCGCAATCGGCAAAGTCATGGAGACGATGCCGCCTTTCGATGCGCTGTAGGCTGCCTGGCCGATTTGTCCTTCATACGCCGCAACAGAAGCAGTCGAAATGATGACGCCCCGCTCTCCGTGTTCATTCGGTTCATTCTTTTGCATGGCAGCTGCAGCCACGCGCAGGACGTTGAAACTGCCGATCAGGTTAATGCGGATCACTTTCTCGAATTGTTCGAGCGGCTGAGGCTGTCCTTTGGAAACGACCTTGCCGGGTGTCCCGATCCCCGCACAATTGACCACAACATTGACGTAACCGAAGTGTTTCACGACAGCGGCTGTCCGTTGCTCAATCTGTGCTGCATCGGTGACATCCGTTTCCGCATACCATACGGATTCTTCGCCAAGTTCTTCAATAAGCTTCGCTGCTTTGTCACCGTTCAAATCAAAAATCGCCGCTTTCCCGCCTTTTTCCACGATGCGGCGGACGGTTGCCTCGCCAAGCCCCGATGCTCCGCCCGTGATGATCGCTTTCACTTCATTGGTTTTCATCTCTTTGCCCCCGAACCTTTTATAGTCGTTCAATGATTGTCGCGTTTGCCATACCCATGCCTTCACAGATTGCGAGCAGTCCGTAGCGTCCGCCGCTGCGCTCCAATTCATGCAATAAAGAAACCATCAGTTTCGTGCCGGTCGCGCCCAGTGGATGCCCGAGCGCAATCGCCCCGCCGTTGACATTCAATTTTTTAGGGTCTGCTCCGATATCATGGAGCCATGCCAGCGGCACAGGCGCAAATGCTTCATTCACTTCATAGCGGTCCATATCCTCAATCGCAAGACCTGCTTTTGCCAGCACTTTTTTCGTCGCCGCAATCGGCCCAGTCAGCATCAAGGTCGGATCCGAACCGACTACGGCGCGGGCAATGATGCGCGCTTTCGGTTTCAGTCCCAATTCATCCGCTTTTTCACGCGCCATCAAAAGAACCGCTGATGCCCCGTCACTCATCTGGCTCGCGTTCCCTGCTGTTATGACGCCGTTTTCATCAAATACCGTTTTTAAACTGCCAAGAACTTCCACGGATGTTCCCGGCCGCGGCCCTTCATCTTTATCGACGAGGCGTTTTTCACCGTTTTCATCCTGCACTTCAACACCGATAATTTCCTTGTCATATCGGCCGGAACTGATGGCATCAATTGCCCGTGCATGGCTCTGTACCGCAAATTCATCCAGTTGCTGACGGCTGAATCCCCATTTTTCTGCGATGCGTTCTGCAGACAGCCCCTGGTTGATGATTTCGTATTGTTCGGTCAGCTTCGGACTCGGTTTGGCGCCTTGCATATTTGAAAACATCGGCACCCTTGTCATACTCTCCACACCGCCCGCAACGACAATATCCATGTCTCCCGCAAGAATGGCCTGCGCGCCGAAATGGATTGCCTGCTGGCTCGATCCGCATTGGCGGTCAATGGTTACGCCTGGCACATAATCCGGAAAACCGGCAATCAATGCAGCTGTCCGCGCAATATTTCCGCCTTGCTCGCCTGATTGCGAAACGCATCCGAGAATGACATCTTCCACATCTCCTTTGCTGATGCCTGCCCGCTCCACCAGCTCATCCAGAACCAAAGCTGCCAATTCATCCGGCCGCGTTTCAGAAAAAGAGCCTTTTCTTCGGCCAACTGCCGTTCTTACCCCTTCAACGATTACCACTTCCCGCATATATATCCACCCCATCATCATTTATCGTCAATTATAAAATCATTTTAAATTGAATGACTATTCATTCAATTTAATTGTACTCGAATTCCTTCTTTGAAACCATATAAAAATCCCGCAGAATAATCTGCGGGATTACCTCGTTATTCTTCAATTAAACCCTTTTCAATCAAAAAGTCCCTCGCTATGTCCTGCGGCTGGTCCTGGTCAACATCGACACGCGCATTCATCGCAAGCATTTCTTCTTCACTGATCTGCCCTGCAAGTTCATTAAGTAAATCTTCAAGTTCAGGATATTGTTCCAAAGCTTCCAAGCGCACTACAGGCGCCGCATCATATTTCGGGAAAAAGGACAGATCATCTTCGGTCGTTTCCAGGTCGAATAACCCGATCCGGCTGTCCGTCGTAAATGCCGGGATGACATCCACCTCGCCGTTACTCACTGCTTCATACATGATTGCCGGATCGAAGCTCTCAGTGGCCGAAAATTCAAATGGGTAAGTAGCGATCAGATCGTCATAGCCATCTCCCTGGCGCTCATAAAATGGATGCGGTGCACCGAAACTCATGTCTTCAGACTGCGAAATCTCCGCCAGATCCGAATAGGTTTCGGCATCGTAGCCGCTGTCTTTCGAGTAGGCTAATGTATAGCCATTTTCAAAACCGAGTGGTTCAAGCCATGTCGCACCCAGTTCTTCCTCGTATCCCTCACGCACGCGTTGCAATACTTCTTCGGAAGACTGGCCAGGTTCTGATTCCTGCTTCAATACGTCTTTTAACCCCGTTCCGGTATATTCAACATACAGGTCGATGTCCCCCTGCTCCAGCGCCGGAGTCAAGATGGAAACTTCTCCGAGCCCTTCTTCATATTCAACCGTATAATCCGAGTTCGCTTCGATATACTGTCCCAAGATATGCGGAAGAATGTATTGTTCCGTCCACGGCTTCCCGCCAATCACAATCGGCTCTGATTCCTCGCCGCCCGTCGAGCCACATCCCGCCAAAATCAAAGCGCCTGCTGCGAAAACACCAATCAATTCTTTTTTCATCCTTCTATTCCCCCTTTTAATTTTTCAAGCCTTTCGGCGTAGCCCTTTTCTCAATCCACTTAAGGATCAGATCAAAACCGATCGCCAGCAATGCCACCGGCAGAGCACCGGCCAGGACCAATGAATTATTATAGGACTGGAGTCCGCGGTAAATGATATCCCCCAGTCCGCCTGCTCCTACAAAAGTTGCCAGCGTTGCAATTCCCACCGTCAGGACAGTCGCTGTCCGAATCCCAGCCATGATGAACGGCAATGCCAGAGGCAATTCAATTTGCCTCAGTATCTGGGTGCGTGTCATTCCCATACCGCGTCCTGCTTCGATAGTCGAGCCGTCAACACCCGTTATGCCAGTGTATGTATTCCGCAGAATCGGCAATAATGCGTAAATAATAAGTGCAATCAAAGCTGTCGGTGAACCGATTCCAAGAATAGGCACTAAAAAACCGAATAACGCGAGACTTGGTATGGTTTGAAATATGGCGGTCACACCGATGACCGGTTCCGCGTACCGCCGATAGCGGGCGATGATGATACCTGTCGGCAAAGCGATTGCTATCCCGATTGCCACAGCTACGAAAGATAAGTAAATGTGCTCCAAAAAAGCATCCTGGATCATGTCCTGGCGGCTGACCAAAGTATCAAAAAAGTTTCTCACACATTTTCAACCTCCTCTTTTCGGAGAGCCGCTTTTACAAGATCGCGGTCACTGGCATAGGCCAATACCCTGCCATCATCCACTATCTGCAAATTGGCGTATCCGCTTGATTGGAGTTTGGAAAATGCCTCATCAATTGTCGTTTCCAATGAAACCTGCAATGCGTCACCGATCGGTTCCATTCCAAAAACAGATAGAAATTCCTTCAGTTTGCGTTCGCCGAATGTACGCTGCCGATTAATGCGATCCAATCCGATAAAACTGCGTACAAAATCATTGGCCGGCTCATTGATCAATTCTTGGGGAGAACCTGTCTGTTCAATTTTTCCATCGCGCATCACGACAACCATGTCGGCTATTTTCAGCGCTTCATCCATATCATGCGTGACAAATACGATTGTCTTTTGTATTTCCTGCTGTAAATTACGCAAATCATCCTGCAATTGTTCACGGCTGATCGGATCCAGCGCAGAAAATGGTTCGTCCATCAGAATAATATTAGGATTTCCTGCCAATGCCCGGACAACCCCTACCCGCTGCTGCTGGCCACCGCTCAATTCCAGTGGATATCGCTCCTTATACACTTCCGGTTCCAATCCGACCAGCTTCAGCAGTTCTTCCACTCTTGCCGCCGTCTTTTCTTTGTCCCATTCCAGTAAACGCGGCACTAACGACACATTATCTTCTATTGTCATATGGGGAAATAGCCCAATGCGCTGGATGACATAACCGATCGACCTGCGCAGCTTCACTTCTTCAAGACCAGTAATCGACTCTTCATCAATAAAAATATCGCCCGCAGTCGGCGTTTCCAACTTATTGACCATTCGCATCAGCGTCGTTTTTCCGCAACCACTCGGTCCGATGACGACCGTCAATTTGTGGGTCGGAAATACCACTGATACATCTTTCAAGGCTTCTGTCCCATCCGGGAACTTTTTTGTAACTCGCTCAAAACGGATCATAGCATCCGCCCCTTCCTGTAACTTTCCTACTATCTTTTCCATTACCCTATTTGCTTTGACTGTAAGCGTGCATTTTTCGGAAACCCGCCTTAATAACCAATAAACTCTACAGAGGGTGCAGACAGATCTCATAAAGAAAAAAAGCGGCTGCATGAACGCAGCCGCTTTTTGAAGGCAGTCGAAAACCTATATCAACATTTTCAATTTATATCCACTTACTATCCAACTCCATTTTAAGAAGACAAATAGCGATATGGAGCAAAACAGCGAAGACTCCCAGGTGACTAAGCGAAGTGCTGAGATCCACTCGGTCGAAGTGGAACGAGACCGAGTTAGCTCAGTGCAAGCCACCAGGAAAGCGGAGCTGTTTTGCGGAATATCGGATTCCTAGTTTTCTTTCCCAACAATCCGTAAAAAGCGGCTGCATGAACGCAGCCGCTCTTTACACTAATGATTATTTTTTCCGATCATCTTAATGGAAGCAGTCAATTCATTAAATCGCCGGTCCAATCCTTCATACTCCTTGTTCACCGGTGTCATGAAGCTCAATTTCCCCAACACTTCCTGCCTTTCCCTCTCCAGCTGCATCAAATCCAGCCGCTCCGCAGCACTCTCCCGATCCATCCACTCTGAGTAGCCGCCTTCATATTTAGACAATGTGCCTCTTTCGAAAACAAGTAATTTATCGCTCAGCTTTTCCATAAAATAGCGGTCATGGGTAGCAATCAGCATCGTCCCCCCAAAAAAGCTGAGCGCACGCTCCAATTCTTCCCTGGAAGGTAAATCCAAATGGTTCGTAGGTTCGTCCAGCAGCAATACATTACATTCCGACAACATGAACTCCATCAGCTTCAGCTTGACGCGTTCGCCCATGCTCATATTCAGAATCGGCTGGTCCCAATGCACTTTTTCGAAACCCAGATGATCCATCAAATTGCGGATCTTGCCTGTTTCTTCATAACTCGGAGCCCAAAACAGCTCAGAAGGCGTCTTTTCTTCCGGCAAGTCAAAAACATCCTGGCTTAAATAGCCGATTTTCATGCCTTTGCTCAACCAGACCTCCCCGTCGTGTCCACCACTGCCGAGCATCATTTGAAGGAGGGTCGTTTTCCCGCTGCCATTAGCGCCAAGCAAGCCGACCCGTTCACCATGCTGTATGGTGAATGTGGCCCGGTCGAACAGCAGTCTGTCTCCATAGCTTTTGCTTACATTTTTCAAGGCGATGACTCTGCGTCCTTTCTTCGCAGCATCATTGATATCAAATGAAATTTGCAATTCTTCTTTCGGCTCAGACACCTGCTCCTGGTCCAGTTCCGCCTGAAGACGCTGTCGTTTGCTGCGGATTTGAATATCTTTTTTCTTCGCTTTCATACGGAAATATTCTTTTGCACCATCTTTTTTCGTTGATTCGGCATGCGCTTTGTCAGACCATGATTGTAATTGGACAATCTGGTTTTCCACCTGCGCAATTTTCGCCTGTTGTTTATCGTATTTGCGTTTCTGCGTATGCCGCTGGTGCGCTCTTTCCACTCTGGATGCAGAATAATTCCCTTCATACTCAATCAAAACCGCGTCTTCTATTTCCCAGACATGCGTTGCTACCCTGTCGATAAAATGGCGGTCATGTGAAACAAAAATCACTGTTCCTTCCATTTCTTTAATGCTGTCCGCCAGGGTCTCCAGACTTTCTGCATCCAAATGATTGGTCGGTTCATCCAGCAGATAGATATCTCCACTCTGCGCCAGCGCATTCGCGAGCCTCAGCTTCATGGTTTCCCCGCCACTCAGTTTATGCCGTTCGGCAGGAACACGCCACTTCCTTTCCATCGCCCTTGTTTCCGCATCCAAATTTGCCTTCTCGACATCTCTGACCTCTTGCCCCATATAAACAATTTCAGGGTCACTTCCCAGCCAATGGACTCCTTGCGCACCTCGCGCTATCGCTTCAAGAACACTGGTCTTTCCTGAACCGTTTGCTCCGATCACAGCAATTCTTGATTGCTCATGGATAACGGCTTTAGCTTCTTCTACAATCACTCGATCCATATAACGGATGGTCAATTTGTTTAATTTGCCTACGATGGCCATATCAATCTCTCCCTTTTCGGAGAAATAAAAAATTCCTCCGATTGATTTTCGGAAGAATTCGGCAACCCAAATAAACTGCATTAATTCGGATTAAATAAAAATTGGGCAGACGAATCCTATTTCTTTCAAGCTGAAAAAACTTCAGTTGCTCAGAAAAAGGATTTTATTTCATCGTCCACCCGTCACCTCGTTTTCATTGATATTGATATTTTACCATTATTCAGATTAATTGCCACCCTTATTTAAACCGCAAGTGGACCGGGTTGGCAATTTGTTCATAGCCGATTTCACTGTAGATCTTATTGGATGTCGGATTTTTCAAGTCTGTGTACAGCATGACGAAGTCGAATTCCAGCAGCAATTCTTCCGTCACTTCTGCCACCAGTGTCCGTGCATACCCCTTTTTTCTGTATTTTTGTGGTGTAAACACAAACCCCACTGAGATTCCGTGCTTCGAAGGCCGTGATTTCTTCATGCAGGAAACCACTTCCCCTTGGACTTCCCATACATAAATTTCTTTGTCATCCAGAAACTGCTCGATTTTCGCCGCCGCTTCTTTATGGCTCGATGAACCAATGCCCGTGTCCCTTTCAAATAACAGATACCATTCTTCCAATAGATCAGCATCACGTTTATTGGCGACCCGCCAAGTGCCGGGACTTTTTTCGAGACCTTTTGTCACCGCATCAATGCGGTACAGCCCTTCATCCATCTGCAGTTCAATGGCAACTCCTGCTTCAGCTGCCCATGCTTCCGCAAATTTCTGCGTCGCAGCCTTATCGCCGATCACTCCCGGAATATCCGCATTTTCTTTTTTCAGCTGTCTCGCAAGCGATGCCGCTAACTCCGGTGTTTCATTCAAAATGATCAATTGCAGCGGGTGCGGCGGTGTCATCATCACTGCCGCCAGCACCTGAGCGCCTTCGGTTGCCAGACCCAGGAAATATTCCTCGTATCTGCCGTTTCTTATCTGGCTGAGTATCCCAAGGAACAGGCTGTTCCTGTCTTCACCTTTATACAGCAGACTTTCAATCTGTTCACTGAAAGCCATTGGATCTTCGTATCTTTTCCAGTCCATAAATCCACACTCTTTTCTTATTAATTCATTTGTTAAGTATTGGCTATCGCCTTAATTTTTCCTGCCGGTTTCCGGAAAAAAATAAAAAAAGCCGCCGGCAGCTTATAGACTGCCGGCAGCCGTTCAGAAATTTCATTCCAATTCTTTCTGCTTGGTTTCAGTGCCGAGAAAAGCCACCGCCAATGCCGCAATAATGATGGCAGTGCAGAATATCGCAAATATCACATTGACACCGATTCCTGCGGTCAGCATGAATCCGACGAGGAGCGGCCCAAAGATACCGCCGATACGACCGAACGAAGCGGCCATACCCGTACCCGTTCCTCTTATGACTGTAGGATATTGTTCCGGTGAATAGGCATACAGCGCTCCCCATGCTCCGAGATTGAAGAAGGACAGGAAGGCGCCCGCTGCAATCAGCATCGCAAGCGACTCCGCGTTGCCGAATGCAAGCGCACTTGCCGCTGTACCCAGCAAATAAGTGACGAGCACAAATTTACGGCCGATTTTTTCAATTAGCCAGGCTGCCGTGAAATATCCCGGGAGCTGTGCCAATGTCATAATCAGGACGTACTGAAAACTCTTGATCAACGTAAAGCCTTTCAACACCATGACGCTTGGCAGCCACAGGAACATTCCGTAATAGGAAAAGACGACCATGAACCATACAATCCAAAGCATTAATGTGGCTTTGACATATTTCTTCGACCAGACATCTTTGATATTCACCGAAATTGAGCGAAGCACATTTTTCTTCGCCGTAAATTGCGGAGAATCAGGAAGATTGATCCGGAGGTAGAGCGCATAAAGAGCCGGCAATGCCGTGATCAATAATGCGATTCGCCAGCCATATTCTGAGGCAGGTATAACAAAATAAGAAATGATTGCCGCAAGCAGCCAGCCGGCCGCCCAAAAACTTTCCAACAGAACGACGACACGCCCGCGCTCTTTTGCAGGAACACTTTCCGACACTAATGTCGAAGCCACCGGCAATTCACCGCCGAGTCCCATGCCAACAAAGAAGCGCAAGATCATAAACGCTGCCAAAGTCGTTGTAAAAGCGGAAATGCCGCTTGCCAACGAGAACAACAGCAACGTGATGATGAATATTTTCTTTCTTCCCACACGGTCCGCATAAATTCCGAAGACGAACGCACCTACAGCCATTCCGATGGAATTAATGCTGCCGATCCAGCCCATCTGATCAGTAGACAGATTCCAATCCTGCTGGAGAGCTGCGATGATGAAAGACAGAATCCCTACATCCATGGCATCGAACAGCCAGCCGAGCCCAGCTACCCATAATAATTTGTTGCGCGAAATCGGCGCAGTACTTTTTTCATTGCTTGTAATTGCAGACATTTGCATTCTCCTTGTCATAAGCATTCACTTAGGTGTCTTTACACCTTATTACTATAACCGTAAGGAGAAAATGACACAAGTTTACATTTCTCTTCATCTCCACATAAATAAAAAAAACGCTTCCGCGCTCCAGAAAAGGAGACGGAAGCGTCCAGATTTGTCAAACCAATAACACAAGACTCACAGCCATCACGGCCATACCGGCCACCAGGCCATAAATCGACAGGTGAGCTTCATCATACCGTTTCGCCGCCGGCAATAATTCATCCAAAGAGATGAAAACCATAATACCTGCCACCGAGGCAAAAACGATACCGAAAAGGGTGTCACTCAAAAACGGCATCAGGAACAGCCAGGCTGCAATTGCGCCAACCGGCTCCGAAATCCCGGAAAGCACACTATATAACAATGCCTTCTTCCGGCTGCCGGAAGCATAATAAATCGGCACAGAAACCGCAATACCTTCCGGAATATTATGGATGGCTACAGCGATGGCTATCGCAATGCCGAGCGCCGGATCCTGGATGGCAGACATGAATGTCGCGATTCCTTCCGGAAAATTGTGGATGCCGATGGCAAGAGCCGTAAAGACCCCCATTTTACGGAGTCTGGCATATTCGTCATTGCTCGGCCCTGTATCCATATCTTCCACCGTTTTAACTTCGTGCGGATTCCCAAGCTGCGGCAGGAGTCGGTCCAGCAGGGCCATGAAGACCATCCCGCCGAAAAAACCAGCCAGCGTCAACCAATAACCAGTCGCTTCACCATGCGCCCCTGTTAAGGAATCTTTTGCTTTAAAGAAAATTTCAATCATCGATACATATATCATTACACCCGCTGAAAAACCCAACGAAACTGATAAAAATTTTGTGTTGGTCCGCGATGCAAAAAACGCCAGCAAACTGCCGATACCGGTAGCCAAACCGGCAAAAAGCGTAAGCCCCAAAGCAAATAAGACCGTATTGTCCATATTCCATGACTTCCTTCCACTTCTGCTGAATATGGTTATTGTACGCCTAAAGTTTCCTTAGTGCAACATTTTTTAACAAAGAAAGATATTCGACTATTCCTTCATCTTTTCAACTTAAGAATTTCACCCAGTTTCCGCCAATCGTCTTCTTTTAAATAGCGTACAGGCGGATTATAAAAAACACTTGCCGGATGGAAAGTGGGGAAAATGTGGTAATTCTCCATGGTTTCCTTGAAAGCCCCTTTTTCTTCATCCCACCTTAAGATTGGCGTTTCCAAAAGCACGCCATGCAATTCTGTCACTTTTGCCTGAGAGCCGATCAGGCGTTGCAGGCCGACATTGCCCAAAGTCACAATCAATGGCGGCTGGATATCGCTTATTTCCGTATCGAGAATCGGCGCATGGGCGATAATCTCTTTCTTCGTCGGTGCACGATTGTATTTTCTTTCTACAGTTTCCCCGTTCC
Source organism: Planomicrobium sp. MB-3u-38 (assembly GCF_002836425.1). Taxonomy (NCBI): domain Bacteria; kingdom Bacillati; phylum Bacillota; class Bacilli; order Caryophanales; family Caryophanaceae; genus Planomicrobium; species Planomicrobium sp. MB-3u-38. Next base: position 20,768 of record NZ_PJBO01000034.1, read on the forward strand.
GCTTTTTCTTCGTTCCCCATTTATAGGGCCGGCTTCTTACAGCACTTGTTATATAGACATCATCCCGGCTCAGGCCGACACTCGATAAAGACTCCATCAATTCTTTTCCTGCTCTGCCTGTAAAAGGGATGCCGGTTTCCAGCTCATTTTCACCAGGAGCTTCCCCTACAAGCATGACTGCCGGCTTCAAGGGGCCGCTGCCTCTGACAAACCCTTCCACTGGAAAGCCTTCTATTCGCTTCAATCCAAGAGCGACAAGTTCTTCACTGATTTTATACATAAGAATCACCTCAATTTCATTTTATCATATCCATTATGTTAACTTTCCTAACGTTAATTTAAATTAAAACTTGATTTATCAGAAATATTTATATAATATGTTAAGAAACCTAACATTAGTTAGAAGATTATGAAAAAGGAGGAGAAGAATATGAAGAAAATCGAGACAATTATTCGACCGACCGTCTTTGAAAATGTTCGGCAAGCTTTGGCTCTTGAAGGTATTGATGGCCTGACCGTCACTGAAATTGCCGGCATCGGCAAACAGGAAGGGCGCATCGGCATGTTTCGCGGAAATCCTTATAAAATGGAATTTTCACCAAAGCTGAAACTGGAAATGGTGGTGGAAGATGCTAAAGTCGAAGCTATTATTGAAGCAATACTTGAATATGCAGGCACAGGCGAAGTCGGTGACGGAAAGATATTCATCTACCCAGTGGAGGAAGCGATCAGAATACGAACGAAAGAACGCGGCAGAGTCGCGATCGGATAAGGAGGAGATTGGATGGAAGCAGTTCAAAGTTCAGTAGATATGATTTGGGTGATGCTCGGAGCCATGCTCGTGTTCTTTATGCATGCAGGCTTTGCCATGGTGGAGACCGGCTTTACGCGCTCTAAAAACACATTGAATATTTTAATGAAAAATCTGATCACCGTTTCACTTGGCTCTATTTTATATTTCATCATCGGCTTCGCTTTAATGTTCGGAACTTCCGCTTTCGGTTTGATCGGCACCGAAGGATTTGCGATGCTCGGGCGTGAAGACGTCGGCTTCTTCGTGTTCCAGGCGGTGTTCGCCGCAACTTGCGCAACGATTATTTCCGGCGCCGTAGCCGAACGCATGAATCTCGGCGCCTATATTTTATTGACAGTCGCCATGACAGCGATCATCTATCCGATAGTCGGCCACTGGGTTTGGGGCGGCGGCTGGCTGGCTGAAATCGGCTTTATCGATTTTGCCGGTTCGACTGTAGTTCACTTGACCGGAGCTGTTGCAGCTTTTGTTACTGCCTGGAAAATCGGTCCACGGATCGGCAAATACAGCGGCAAAATTGTCAATTCCATTCCCGGCCACAATATTCCTTTAGGCGCTTTGGGCGTTTTCATCCTTTGGCTTGGCTGGTTCGGATTCAATGGCGGAAGCACATTGGCTGCAGATCCGGCACTCGTGCCGCCAGTCATCGCCAACACGCTTCTTGCCGCATCCGCCGGCGTACTGGCGACAGCGGGTTACACCCGTTTGCGCTACGGCAGAATTGATCCATCGCTGACTTTGAACGGTGCACTTGGCGGTCTCGTCGGCATAACTGCCGGCGCAGCCAATGTCTCATTTATCGGAGCAATCGCCATCGGCCTGATTGCGGGCATCATCATGACCGAGGCCATCCACCTTCTCGACACAAAAATTCGCATCGACGATCCCGTCGGCGCAATTTCGGTTCACGGCATCGCCGGAATCTGGGGCACACTGGCAATCGGACTCTTTGACACAAGCGGCGGTCTTCTTTACGGGGGCGGTGCAGAGATTCTGGGCATCCAAACACTCGGTGTTCTGGCAGTAGTCGCCTGGACCGCCGCTGCCACTGGACTAGGCTTGCTACTGATAGGAGCCATTATCCCACTGCGCGTATCAGCGGAAGATGAAGAAAGCGGATTGGATTTTGCCGAACACGGTTCACAAGCTTATTCCATGCAGGGTGTATTAAAAGGAAATTTTGCAGCACCGGAAAACTCTTTCGCTCACCGCTTGAATCAATTGGGCGATGATCCCGAAGTCCAGAAATCCTGAAGATTGGGAACTTAAGAAACAGAAAAAGGGCGACCCTATAGCGGTCGGCCCTTTTTTCAACTTATTCAAAACTTTCTTCTTCAATTTCTTTTTTGAAACTTCTCTCCCTCATCTCATACCAAACCGCTACGGCTGCAAACAGCGAATAGCCGATAAACCAGCCAGCCAGCACATCTGAAAAGAAATGCTGTCCGCTTGCAACTTGAGATAAGCCAACAGCTGCAACGAATAATGTTGTGAAGATCCAAATTGCCCAGCGGACACCATTATTGCGAATGAGGCCAGTTATGAAATAAACGGCTGTGAACAAGTATAATAGCCCAACCATTGCATGGCTCGAGGGAAAACCGAACGTTTCAAGCCCTCTCGGAAGGTCGGCTCTTTGCTCAGTAAAGAAATATTCCATCAGCTGACTCAATGCGTTTCCGATACCGACTGTCAGGAATACAAATAGCATGCCCCTGTAATTCTGTCTTTTGAGCCAAAGGAAAACCATCAAGCCCAAGCTGACAATAAAAATCATCCACCGTTCTCCAAAAACCGACAACGCATCCAGAAAAACGTTGCCATGGAGCCATTCCATCGTACGCAGATCAAGTTCCTGAAAACCATCGTTCGTATAACTCATCAAGATTGCAAAAAAACCGATCAAAGTCGCCATTCCCAGTGCGTAGAATAGACGTTTGATAGCCTTCACCCTCTTTCTTCAGTATATTCAGTTTATCACAGAAGGACTTCCGCATCATTTATTGAGACAAAAAGGCGAACCGGATCTTCCTTAGCATCGAGTAAAACCGATATTTCGCAAAACAGCTTCGAAGACATTAGCCGAAGCTGCGCGAGGCTAAGTCTTTGCGACGAAGCTAGCGCAGCGATGCAGGAGCACGGGGGTTCACCCTACCCTGTCTTCGCTGTTTTGCTTCATATCTCAGATTGTTTTCTAAAATGGAATAAGGGTTTAAGTTCATGATTTAAAGGTAATCCTGCCCTTAATAATGAGAATTAAGTGGAGCGGAATGAATGTATTCTTTCTAAAAATTTCATTACAAAAAGGCGAATCGGAAATCCGGTTCGCCTTGTGTTTTATTCGCTTGCTCATCCATGTACATGGTAAGTGTTTTGGGTGACTTCAATAATGTGGTCTGGTTTCGGCTTGCCGATTTTCGCTTTATGGCCAGCGATATGGTCGGGGTGCTTCTCCCAGTTCTTCCAGTCCTCTTTGGATTCCCATCGCACATAAAGGACCACTTCTTCATCGCCGCGGCGAACATCCTTTTTCAGGATTGTACGATCAATAAACCCAGGCTGCTCCGCCAATTTATTCTCCCCCGCAAAACGATCCAGCACAATCTGCGAAGTTCCTTCTTTTACAACAAAGGTTTTCATTTGCACGAACATTATAGTGTCCCCCTATTCATAAATGCAGAAAATATTTCCTCTGCAATTTAAACTAATTTTTTAGTAGTCGATATTCCGCAAAACAGCTGCGAATACATTAGCCGACGCTTGCGAGGCTAAGTCTTTGCGACGAAGCAGCGTAGCGATGCAGGTGCAGGGTTTTCGCCTTCGAGCTAACTTACGAATAAACTCCGAGTGGATCTCGCCCTTCGTCGAAGCGGAATATAAATGTTATTAATTCGATTAAATATATTTAGCTAAAACAATACTCAGCGGTAAGCAGCCCGCTGAGTATTGTTCGCTCTTATTCGAATGCAGATTGGATTTCTTTAACCATTTCGCTGACAGATTGCAGTCCGCCACCAGAAAGGTACCAGTAATCCGGATCAAGGTAGATGATTTTATCTTCTTTATAAGCAGTTGTTTTTTGCACCAATTCATTTTCAAGAGAGTCTTTCGCACTTGCATCTGTACCGACTGCAGCGTTGCGGTCGACGACAAACATCATATCCGGGTTTGTTTCAAGGATATATTCAAATGAAATGCTTTGTCCGTGAGTGGAAGCTTCGATGCCTTCGTCCGCTTGTGCCACACCGAAAACATCGTGGATGATTCCGAAGCGCGAAGCCGCTCCGTATGCACTTACTTTGCCTTCATTCGCCAGAACGATCAAAGCTTTTTCATCTGTTGCGCTTGCTTTAACCTCTTCAATTTGTGTTTCAATTGCAGCCAGTTCTTCTTTCACTTCATCTTCTTTACCGAAGATTTCACCAAGCGTGTTCATATTGCTTTCAAATGACTCCATGTATTTCGTCGTATCCACACCCAAGTGGATTGTTGGCGCGATATCAGTAAATTCTTCATACATAGCGGCCTGACGGCCAGAGATGATGATAAGATCCGGATCCATTGCATGGATCGCTTCAAAATCAGCTTCTTTTAAAGTACCGACATTTTCATATTTCTCAGCGTCAGCGTATTTTTCAAGGTATGAAGGTATGTTTGCCTGCGGTACACCCGCTACAGCTTCGATGCCCAGTTTATCCATCGAATCAAGGATACCGAAGTCGAATACGACGACTTTTTCAGGATTTTTATCGAAAGTCGTTTCTCCAAGTTCATGAGTAACTGTTACCGTTTCAGTGCTGGCTTCTTTCGTATCTGCCGCTGCTGTTTTTGAATCCGTCGCTTCTTCGTCCGCCCCGCATGCTGCAAGGAAAGCAGCCATCATCAATGTGAAGGCAATCAATAATAATTTTTTCATTTTTTGTCGAGCTCCTCTTTTTTAAGAATTAAAATACACACAAATCCGGCAATTGTTCATCTGCTGAATTGGAATATCCATATCGTAGATTTCTTTTAATGCTTCGCTTTGGATAATTTCTTCTGTCGGCCCGTCTTTTACGACACGGCCATTTTTCAACGCGACAATCCGGTCCGAATAGACCGAAGCGAAATTGATGTCGTGCAAAACGATGATGACAGTTTTGCCTAACTCATCCACAAGACGGCGCAGAATTTTCATGATTTGTACTGAATGTTTCATATCCAGGTTGTTCAACGGCTCATCAAGAAGCACGTAATCCGTATCCTGGGCTATGACCATGGCGATGAATGCACGCTGGCGCTGGCCGCCGGACAGTTCATCCAGATAGGTATGCTCCATTTCAGCCAAATCCATGTATGCAATTGCCTGATCGACCATCCTTTCGTCTTCTGCGTTCAAGCGCCCCTTGGAATAAGGGAATCGTCCAAATGACACCAACTCGCGTATCGTCAAACGTACATTCATGAAATTCGACTGTTTCAAAATCGATACCCTTTTTGATAATTCACTGGATTTCATCTTTTTCGTATTAGTCGAATCGATCAAAACTTCACCGGTGTCGGCATCCAGAAGCCGGCTGACCATCGATAAAAGCGTTGATTTCCCCGCTCCGTTCGGACCGATGAAAGACGTGATCTGGCCCCTCCGGATATCAACAGAGACATTTTCAACGACTTGTTTTTTTCCGTAAAGCTTGCTCAATTCACGAACTTGGATCATTTAGCCCGACTCTCCTTTAATAGTAGATAAATAAAGTAAATTCCGCCGATGAAGTTGATGATGACGCTGAGCGTCGTGTTGAAAGTGAAGAGCCTCTCCACTACCCATTGTCCGCCGACCAAGGCGAGAACACTGATGACGATGGCGCCCAACAGCAACACTGAATGTTTGTAAGATCTGAAAAATTGATAGGACAAGTTCGCTACGATCAAGCCGAAGAACGTAATCGGTCCGACCAGCGCTGTGGCAACTGCGATCAATACCGCGGACAGGATAAGCATGTAGCGGACAAGCGAATCATAATCGACTCCCAGGTTGAGCGCTGCATCCCTTCCCAGTGATAATACGTCCAGTGACGCGTTATGCCGCCAGGCAAAGGCGACCAGTATGATGATCACCAGCAGAGACAGCCAGACCAGATCGGAATTGACATTATTGAAGCTCGCAAACATCTGGTCCTGCACAATCTGGAATTCATTCGGGTCGATCAGGACTTGCAAAAAGGTTGAAATACTTCCGAAAAACGTACCGAAGATGATGCCGATCAATAACAGGAAATAAATCGGCTGGTTCCCTTTTTTAAATAGGAAATGATAGAACAATAAAGCGAAAACGACCATGGCCGCTATTGATAAGATGAAATTGACTTGTCTGTTCATGATGCTGACGTGATCGGACCCCAGGAAGAAAATCAGCAAAGTTTGGAGCAGCATGTAAAGCGAATCGAGCCCCATGATACTCGGTGTGAGGATCCGGTTATGCGTTATGGTCTGAAAAACCACTGTGGCATAGGCAATCGCTATTCCTGTCAGCACCATGGCGAATACTTTGACGCCGCGTCTCGGCAGTGCATAATCGAAACTTCCATTCAGGTCATGGAACAGGTAAACACCACAAGCCACCAGAGCCATGGCCATTAATATGAGCATCTTATGTAAATCACGCATACGCCTTCCTCCTAAACAATAAGAAGAGGAAGATGAAGCTTCCAATAACACCGACCATCAGGCTGATTGAAATTTCATACGGGTAAATTAAAACTCTTCCTAAAATATCGCACATCAGCAAGAAGATAGCTCCGAGCATCGCTGTATGCGGCAATGTTTTCTGCAGATGGTCGCCTTTGAAAATTGAGACGATGTTCGGGATGATCAACCCAAGAAATGGGATGATGCCCACTGTTAAGACGACTGTCGCCGTTATGAGGGCCACAAGGACCAAGCCGATATTGACGATGCTGCGGTATTTCAGTCCAAGGTTCTTCGAGAAATCCTCACCCATTCCGGCAACTGTAAAGCGGTTGGCATACAGATAGGCGATGATGAACACCGGGACGCTGATATAGAGCAGCTCGTAGCTCCCTTTCATGACCATCGAAAAATCTCCCTGCAGCCAGGCGGACATATTCTGGATCACATCCGCTCGGTAAGCGAAAAACGTTGTAATGGAAGAAAGGATATTACCGAACATTAAACCGACCAATGGAATGAAAATCGCATCTTTGAATTTGATGCGGTTGAGAATTTGCATAAAAAGGAATGTACCCGCTAAAGCAAATACGAAAGCTACAGCCATTTTCTCAATCATGGACGCATTGGCGAACATGAGCATTGAAACGAGAATTCCGAGCCTTGTAGCATCGAGCGTACCTGCTGTCGTTGGTGACACAAATTTATTGCGGCTCAATTGCTGCATGATGAGTCCTGCCATACTCATCCCTGCACCCGCCAGCAATATGGCAACCAGCCTTGGCAGACGGCTGATCAGGAAAATCTGTGTTTCTTCCGATCCGAAATCCAGCAGATCGAATGGACTGATACTGCTGACTCCGACAAACAGCGAAATGACAGACAGTATGAATAATGCTGGTATTAAATATCTTTTTTTCATGACTGACCCTCATCCGTGTCCAGTAAAAACTTACTTGACTGATTATGATAGTGATAATCATTATCACTCTCTCACAAATTTAAGTATAGCAGTTGGAAATTAAGTGTCAACGATTAAATGAGAATTATTTTCATTTAGATGAGAAAAAACCATTTGTCGTTCTTTTGCCACAATTGCCAGGCAATAGAAAAGACCGCGTGCTCACCGTATATGGTGTGACACGCGGCCATTCGAACCGTTTTCTTAGTAACTATTCATTTCTTCGGCATTCTCAATTACTTCTGCCGGTACAGTAATCTCATCAATTCCATTGAAATTGCTGTATTCCGCTTGCATATCGCTTTGGATATTTACGGACTCGCCTTCCATTTCCATGTCAAAATCCATCGTCATATTAATCGTATTTGGCTGGTAAGTTTCTTTATCAATGAAAATCTCGTAATAGATTTTATTGATATTCATGCCATCCATGATTTCCTGCGCTTCGACGTCAAGTTCGCCAAGCATCTGGCCCATCTCTTCAGTAATGAGCTTTTCGTATTCTTCTCCCGCAGCGTCCAGCGTCAAAACGAATTCATCTCCGGTCTGTTCGAATGTGAAATCATCCTGAAAGGCTTCCAGCTGTTCCAATTGACCCGCCAGGTCGCCTGATTGCTGCTCCATCATCATCAATGCCTCCAGATCTTCCATCTCATCCGCCGGCAATTTGACCCACATATCCATCATCGGATCGTAACTGAAGAGACCATCAGCCGTGTAGTACATTTCTGTTTCCATGGCCGGCATATCATCCATGCCTTCCGAGACAAAAGTGGACTGGGCTTTTTGATAGAATGCCAGTGGCTCGACAGTCATATCCATGGAAACGTCCATTTTCATGTCCATATCCATTTCTGGCCCCATTGCCATGGTCTGGTTGGTCACCATATCCATGTGAAAACTTTTCGCTTCTTCAGATGCTGCAGTCGTTTCGGCAAACAATTCTTCCAATGTGAGATCGCTTGTCTCATTCGGATCTGTTTCTTCAGACGGTTCCGCCGATTCACCGCAACCAGCCAAAGTCAGGGCAATGGCACCCGCTCCCATATAAGCTATCCATTTCTTCAAATCGCTCATCCTTTCCAATTTCTGTGTTACTGAATAATACGAAGCAAACCTCAGGAAGTTTCAATAAATAATTCTATTTCCGAAATTTCAATCGTTTATTTTCCTTATTTGGACTATACTTTTCTTTGTGAGAAAAAATTTCAGCATTCAGATTCCCGTTCTGCGGGCTGTTAAATAAACACAAGAGGTGAATTTTTTGAATTTAAAACATTTTTTCAAGTACTACAAACCGCATAAACGTCTGTTTATCGTCGATTTCACGAGTGCTGTGATTGTTGCGATTTTGGAATTGGCTTTTCCGGTAGCCGTCCAATATTTTATCGATGAATTATTGCCGAGCGGTGAATGGAGCACTATCGTTACCGTAAGTATTCTTTTGCTGGCCGTATTCCTGCTCAGCACTTTCCTGCAGTATGTCGTCAGCTTTCTCGGACACAAGCTCGGCATCAATATTGAAACCGATATGCGTGAAGAACTTTTTACTCACGTACAGCGGCAGTCTTTCCGCTTTTTCGACAATATTAAAACCGGCCATATCATGAGCCGCATCACCAATGACTTATTTGATATCGGCGAACTTGCCCATCATGGTCCCGAAGATTTCTTCATCGCCATCATGACGTTCTTTGGCGCTTTCGGCATCATGTTCTGGATCAATCCGAAATTGGCTCTTGTTACACTGATTGTAGTGCCATTCCTGATTTGGCTGATCACTTATTGCAACATCAAGATGAATTCGGCATGGAGCAATATGTATGGCAAAATCGCCGATGTCAACGGACGGGTGGAAGACAGTGTTTCCGGCGCCCGCGTCGTGCAATCCTTCACCAATGAAGAATTTGAAATCAACCGTTTCAAAAAAGACAACGGCAGTTTCCGCCTTGCCAAGCTTGTCGCTTATAAAGTGATGGCTGCAACCCATTCCAGCATCTACATGATGACACGTCTTTTGACATTGATCGTCCTGGTTTACGGCGCATGGCTGAATTATCAAGGCGAATTAAGCTATGGTGAACTCGTCAGTTTCGTGCTGTTCCTGAATGTACTGATCAAGCCGATCGATAAAATCAGCGCGCTGCTTGAACTGTATCCGAAAGGAATGGCCGGCTTCAGCCGCTTCCGCGAACTGATTGATCAGGATCCCGATATCGTCGATAAGAAAGGCGCCAAGCCGATTACAGGTTTGCAGGGCAATATCACTTTCGATAATGTCCATTTCGGCTATGACGAACATAAAAAAGTGCTCAACGGCATCGATTTGAACCTGCGCGCAGGCGAAACGATCGCTTTTGTAGGCCCATCAGGCGCCGGCAAGACGACCATCTGTTCATTGATCCCGCGCTTTTATGACATCCAGCAAGGCTCGATCGCCATTGATGGAATCGATATCCGGGATATGACCAAGCATTCCTTGCGTTCCCATATCGGCATCGTGCAGCAGGACGTTTTCCTGTTCACAGGTACAATCCGCGAGAATATCGCATACGGCAGACAAGGCGCGAGTGATGAAGAGATTCTTGCCGCGGCCCGCAAAGCCCATCTTGAAGACTTCGTCAATAAATTACCGGAGGGCTACGAAACCCAGATCGGTGAACGCGGACTGAAATTATCAGGCGGCCAGAAACAACGGCTTGCCATTGCGCGCATGTTCCTGAAAAATCCACCGATCCTGATTTTGGACGAAGCGACTTCCGCGCTGGATACGGAAACTGAACGCGTAATCCAACTGGCTCTCTCTGAGCTTGCCGAAAACCGCACCACTTTGATCATCGCCCATAGACTGGCAACGATACGCGACGCGGACCGTGTCATCGTCGTAACAGAAGACGGCATTGCGGAACAAGGCGGCTACAGCGAACTCCTTGAACACGATGGCATCTTTGCAAACCTGCACAGGATCCAGTTTCAGCAATGAAGAAAAGCGACGGCACCCGTTAAGCTCTGAAAGGCATAAGACAGAATAGCGCAGCGGTCCTGACCGCGCAGCTAGGCTGGCTTATGACCCGAAGAGCTGGGTCGCCGGAGTCTGGACAATGAAGAACAGCGACAGTGCGACCGGTCCTTCCGGTCGCGCTTTTTTGCTGGTTGGGCGTATTCCCTTTGAAGTTGGGCGTATTTCAAAAATCAATCAAAACAAAAGCAGACTTCCGCGTGCGGAAGCCTGCTTTTTCGTTTTCATTTCCCTACAACGAACTCCTGGTAGCGGTCGTAATCCGCCCGGCTAAGTTCCACCCGCAGCGAAGTGCCTTCTTCTTCATACTCCGTTTCCCGGATGGTGGCTGTCTCGTTCAGGTAGGCGACTACATCACCGCGGTCGAATGGAATGACCATCCGGCAAGTCACGTAATCGGCGAAAATGCGCTGTTTGACCATTGCCAGCAGTTCATCAAGGCCCCTATCGTTTTTCGCCGAAATCCAGAGCCCGTCCCCGTTTGTCCGTGGATGCGGGATACCGGCAAGATCTGATTTATTATAGACATATATCGTTGGTATGTTTTCAACCCCCACTTCGTGGAGCGTCCGGTTGGTGACATCCATCATGTGGCGATGTTCCTCGTGGGAAACGTCAACGACATGGAGCAGCAAATCGGCATTGCGCGCTTCTTCAAGCGTCGAACGGAACGCGCGCACCAAGTGATGCGGCAGTTTGCTGACAAACCCTACCGTATCGGTAAGGAGGAAGCTCTTATTATCATTAAGCAAAATCTGGCGGACAGAAGTTTCCAATGTAGCGAAAAGCATGTCTTTTTCAAATACCTGCTTATCTTCCTGCTGTCTCGTTTTCTTAAGCAATTCATTCATTACAGTAGATTTCCCGGCATTCGTATAGCCGACAAGCGACACGACCGGCATGCCTTTTTTCGTGCGCTGTTTGCGCTGGGTCACACGCTGGTCTTTGATATGCTCAAGTTCCTTATGAAGTTTGGAGATCTGGTCTTCAATTTTCCGGCGGTCAAGTTCAAGTTTCGTTTCACCGGCACCGCGGTTCGCGACTCCCCCGCTGCTGCTGCCGCCTTGGCGGCCAAGCGAAGCGCGAAGTCCGATCAGCCTTGGCATCATGTATTGCAATTGAGCCAATTCCACCTGCACCTGCGCTTCACGTGTTTTCGCGCGGCGCGAGAAAATATCAAGGATCAGCATGGTGCGGTCGATGACCTTGCATTCCAGATCTTCCTCGAGATTCCGGATTTGGGAAGGAGATAATTCATCATTGAATATGATGAGATTCGCTTCAGTTTCCTCATAGAATGCTTTGAGTTCATCGACTTTCCCTTTCCCGACATAATGGGACGGGTTAATACGCTCCAGGTTTTGGGTAATTTCACCGAGCACTTCGACGTTGCAGGCTTCCGCCAGATTTTTCAGTTCATCCATTTCGTAATCGAAATGAGTGTCTTTCTGAAGCTGAACACCGACAAGTACCGCTTTTTCAATCAATGTATCCATATGCACATTCTCCTTTACAGCCGCTCTGCGATGCAGATTCTGTTCTTCCCATCTTATCACATGAGTCAGGGTCTTTAAATTCAGCCCGTTAAACCAGGTAAATTCCTTTTTCGTATACTATCTGTTCTTTACCATTTTGATAATGGACTTCTTCCAGCCGTTCTTTCTGTCCCGTCCGCTTACGGAATTCTATCAGGCAATTCGCCAATTGCAGGTTGCCACCAAGAAGTTTTTTCCACTTTTTGACCGCTGCCTTTTCATCATCCACTCCAAATATACAGCGCTGCAATGTCCGGTTTTCATCTGCCGGGGCAATAGCGCCCACAGCACGCAGTCCCGCGTATCGCTCATCATCCCTTTCACTCCATTCAATGAAGAAGGGGTTCGGCAGGCGGTCCGAAAATTCCTCATCGATGAACAGCATTTTCCACTCAATAAGTTTCCCTTCCGTTGTCCGCCGGCTGCCGTCTAGAATTCCACTTGTCTGAAAGCCTTCTGCCGTTAAGCGCTCTTCCAGGTCTTCAATGGATTCAACGCGGAAACACACGGTGCCAAAACCAGCTCCATTATGAAGCAATAATTTCGTCAACGGATGGGAAGCGGATTCAGCAATTCGCCGGTTCTCCAGTGACAGCCATTCAATATAACTGTCTTTGCCATACCTTAAGGCGTTCCGGGTTCCCCAGTTCTCATGGCGTCCGCCAATTACTGCATGCTGATTTTTTTGTTGCCAAAATTCGACTGCCTGTTCCGGTGTTTCTTCTATAAAATGTATGACGTGATCAAATTTCATCGTTTCCACTCCCTTTACGCTGTTACTATAAGCTTTCGCCATGTTCAGTTAAAAACCTTCCGGCTGATTCCTGTCCATCGATTTGGGCGATATACCACCTTTCTTGCCATATGGGTGGTTTTCAAGCGTTATTTTCGATAGGCTGGGGTATATAGAAAATATCTTTTCATTAACTCAGGAGGTCGACATGGACAAAAAATTATGGACAAATCCCGTTTTTCTGGTTTCAACAGCCGTGATTCTGTTGCTGGTGGTGCTCGGCGCACTCGCCAACGAACAATTCCAATCAGTATCCGACACGCTTTTCAACTTTACCACCAATAACTTCGGATGGTTCTACCTGCTTGCTGTATTCATCATTACCCTCTTCCTCATCTTTATATCCATCAGCAAATACGGCAATATCCGCCTTGGGGCAGATACGGATCGCCCCGAATTTCCCTTTTTCACCTGGATTGGCATGCTGTTTTCAGCCGGTTTCGGTGCAGGCCTTGTGTTTTGGGGCGTCGCTGAACCGATGAGCCATTTCTTCACCACCCCTTTTGGCAATGAAGCGCAAACGCCGGAAGCGGCCCGCATCGCAATGGGCTATTCCTTCTTCCACTGGGGCGTCAGCCAGTGGTCCGTGTTCGCCATTGTCGGACTCGTCATCGGCTTTCTGCAGTTCCGGAAGAAAAAATCCGGATTGGTTTCGACCGCCCTTGAGCCGGTGACCGGTTCAAAACCACTGATCAAGCAATCCATCGATTCCCTGGCCGTCATCGCAACCGTCATGGGGATTGCCACATCTCTGGGACTCGGTGTCCTGCAGATGAACGGCGGGTTGAACGCCGTCTTCGGCATCGAGAATTCATTCACCATCCAATTGATCATCATCGGCGTCATGTTTGCCGCCTATACGCTATCGTCATCGACCGGACTGCATAAAGGCATCGCCTATCTCAGCAATTTGAATCTTGGCCTGGCCCTCGTGCTGATGGTATTCGTCTTTTTCGCCGGCCCTACTGTGTTTATCATGGAAACCTTCACTCTTGCTTTGGGTGATTACATCACCAACTTCGTGCAGTACAGCCTGCGCATGGAACCATACGCGGACGGTGAATGGGTCCGCGGCTGGACCATCTTCTACTGGGCCTGGGCCATCGCCTGGTCGCCGTTTGTCGGCGCCTTCGTTGCCCGCGTTTCACGCGGGCGCACAATCCGCGAGTTTGTGCTCGGCGTGCTGGTCATTCCGCCAGCCATCGCATGTGTGTGGATCGCCGTCTTCGGCGGCACCGCTTTGTATTATGATTTGAACAACGGCACAGGAATCGCGGAAGCGGTCAATAACAACCTGACTTCGGCGCTATTCCAGACCTTCAGTGTCTTGCCACTGACTACGATTATGTCAATTCTCGCGATTCTTTTGATCTTTACATTCCTGGTAACGTCTGCTGACTCCGCCACTTACATCCTGGCGAGCATGACGAGCCACGGAAGCCTGAATCCGCCAACTGCTTTCAAAATGATCTGGGGCGTATTGATGGCTGCCATTGCAGCAGTCCTTCTTTACTCAGGCGGACTCGAAGCGCTGCAAACCGCTTCCCTGATTTCGGCCCTGCCGTTCACCGTGCTGCTCCTGCTCATGGTATGGTCGTTCGTGAAGCTGCTGCGCGATGAAACACCGCCGATTCGCAAATCGGATTTGCGCCAGTTTAAAAAGATGGAACGCGAAGCCCGCAAGGATCAGCGAAAATAAAAGAAATTAAAAAAGCTCAACCCTTTCCAAACGGAAGGGTTGAGCTTTTTTGTGGTCAGATGCGGCCCGGCTTAACGGGTGCCGTCGCTTTTCTTTGTCCAGACTCCAACGGCCAACTCCTCGGACTTAAGCTGCCCTTCCTGTGCGGCAAAAGACGCCGCTTCGGAAGTTCGTCTTAAGCCTGTCGGAGCTTAACGGCCGTTTCCGCTTTTCTTTGTCCAGACTCCGGCGACCCAGCTCTTCGGGTCATAAGCCACTTTGGCTGTGCGGCTGGAAAAATGCCGCTTCGCCAAATCGTCTTATGCCTTTCAGAGCTTAACGGGTGCCGTCGCTTTTCTAATTACTTATCTTCATTGATCAAACGTACAGTTTCATCGAACTCTGTTTCAATCTCAGGGTTCGGTTTGTAAGTGACAAGACTCACCAACCAGGCAACCAATAGACAAAGGATGAATCCTGGAATGATTTCATAGACACTGCCGATGAAATTAGTAGTCGCTGTTGCGCCAGCATCTTCTGGAGTCGTACCTACCAAATCCCAGATGATGACAATTGCGGCACCGACGATCATGCCAGCGAGTGCTCCCATGCTCGTGAACTTACGCCAGAATAATGACAACAGGATCAGCGGACCGAATGCGGCACCGAAACCTGCCCATGCGTAAGCAACCAGTTCTAAGATGGTTGCATTCTTTTCCCATGCAAGTACAGCAGCTAACAAAGCTACGATCAATACACCCGCACGGCCAAGATTTACTACAACTGTATCTGAAACTTTCTTTTTGAATGCGATTTTATACAAATCTTCTACCAGTGCCGAAGAACTTACAAGCAATTGCGAAGATATTGTACTCATAATTGCCGCTAGCACCGCCGCCAACATCAAACCGGCAATTAACGGGTGGAACAGGATCTGTCCAAGCGCGATGAATACCGCTTCCGGATCCGTCAGTGTAGCACCTGGATTCTGCTGGAAATATGCGATACCGACAAGCGCTGTTGAAACAGCTCCGATAAGGCTCAGAATCATCCAGCCAATACCGATGCGGCGAGCAACACGGACTTCTTTCAAAGTCTTGATCGCCATAAAACGGACGATGATGTGGGGCTGTCCAAAGTAACCAAGTCCCCATGCTACAGCTGAAATGACACCGACAACTGATACACCGGTAGTGAAGTTAAGCAAAGTCGGATCTACTGCACGAATGCTGTCTGCAGTTCCTTCAAAACCGCCAGTCGAAAAAATTCCGATGGACGGGATTGCGATCAATGCCAGGAACATCATGATTCCTTGGACAAAGTCAGTATAACTGACGGCAAGAAATCCGCCGAATAATGTATAAGCTACAACTACTGCGGCTACGATGACCATCCCAAGCTGATAGCTCAGCCCGAATGAACTTTCGAAGAATACGCCTCCTGCCACCATACCTGAAGAAACATAGAAAGTGAAAAATATCAAAATGATTATGCCTGAAACAATTCTTAATAATCTTGAAGAATCTCTTAACCTGTTTTCCAAAAAGCTTGGAATGGTAATGGAATCTTTTGTAACAAGCGAATAAATACGTAAACGTGGTGCTACGAAATACCAGTTCAAATAGGCACCGATCGTCAAACCGATCGCTATCCAAACTTCCACTAGGCCTCCTACGTAAATGGCACCCGGAAGACCGAGCAATAACCATCCCGACATATCGGATGCTCCTGCACTGAGTGCGGCTACGGCAGGTCCAAGACCCCGGCCACCCAGCATGTAATCTGACAAATTGACGGTTTTACGATAAGCATACCATCCGATGAACAACATAGCGATGAGGTAAATAATTAGCGCTATGATTTGATAAGTTAAATCTGACATCTTATCTCCCCCTTCCACACCATTGTAACATCCTGAGTCTTTAATACCAGTAAATATTTGTTTTATTTCCTATTAAAATGGGGAAATGAGAGGCAAGGAGGCGATTATTGTGCCATGGAATAAAGACGATTATCCGGATTCATTCAAAAATTTGAACGCTGATGTACGCAACAAAGCAATTGAAATCGCTAATGCGCTCCTCAGAGATGGGTATGAGGAGGGGCGTGCAATTTCAATTGCCACAGCTCAAGCTCAAAAAAATGTGGAAGGGGAAGGGGACCATCCCATTTACGAAATCCGCTCCCACGATGATGGCTGGCAATTGAAGAAAAAGGACAGTAAAAAAGCAATATTAATTGAAGAAACCAAAGAGGAGCTCATGGATGAGGCAAAACGCTATGTCACCAAGAACCACGGTGAACTCCATATCTATACTAGTTCCGGTGAGCTTCAGGACACACTCTACGAAGATTAAAACGACTATAAAAGCCGCTGTCAATTGACAGCGGCTTTTCATTTAAACCAGCCTTTTTCCTTGAAACGCGAAATGGCTTCAATCCGGTTACTGACTTCCAATTTATCAAGGATAGTGGAGATGTAGTTCCGTACTGTCCCCGATGTGATAAACATCTCTTTCGCGATTTCGTTGGTGCTGCGGCCTTGCGCGATCAGCTCCATCACTTCTCTTTCCCTCTCTGTCAGGGGATTGTCACCCGCATAAGCAAGATCTACAAGTTCAGGAGCATAAATGCGCCGCCCTGCCATGATGCTGCGGATCGATGTGGCGAGATCTTCACTCGGACTGTCTTTCAGCAGATAGCCGCTGACTCCAGCGTTTCTGGCACGTTCAAAATAACCCGAACGCGCAAAGGTCGTCAGTATGATGACTTTGCAGGGATGCTCTTTCAGATGTTCAGCTGCATCCAACCCGCTTTTCAATGGCATCTCGATATCCATGATGCATATATCCGGATTCAGCTCTGCTACCAGGTCGATTGCTTCCTGACCGTTCGCAGCCATCCCCACCACTTCCATATCTTCTTCAAGATCAAGCAGGGAGCCTAAAGCTCCAAGCATCATTCGCTGATCTTCAGCCAATACGATTCGGATCATACCATCTCCTCCTTGGAATTATGAAGAATTACATTAGGGACGCGTATATTCAAAGTCATCCCCTCAGTACCTTTTATATCCGCTGAGCCGTTGATGAATTCAAGCCGCTCCCTCATTCCGGCCAAGCCATTGCCTTGCATGAATCCACCGGTTTCCGGCAAGCCGACGCCATCATCCTGCACCTGCACCAGCACTTCCTGCGGTGTTTGCTTGATAAGGATGATGCATCTTGTGGCCCCGCTGTGCTTGACGACATTATTAACTGCTTCTTTCAGGCACATGCTGAGGACGTTTTCCACCAGTAAAGGCGTGTTCTTAAGTTTCGGGCTGCCGTACATCACAAAATCGATTTCAGCGGCTTTCAGGATTTGCTGCACCCGCAGCAATTCATCTTCCAATTTCGTCCCTCGCATATCCGACACCAGTTCACGCACTTCTTTCAACGCCGTACGCGCTGTTTGCCTGACATCATTGATTTCATTCAGCGCAGCTTCCGGATCCCGGTAAATCAGCTTGCTCGCCAAGTCACTTTTCAGTCCCATCAAGGATAGTTTTTGACCGAGCGTATCGTGCAGATCCCGGGCGATGCGCTCCCTTTCTTCTATAATGACCAATTGCGAAATACGCTTGTTTGCATCTTCCAGCTGCCCTTCCAGCTTTTCACGTTTATTGCGGTTATATGTGTTGAACGGCAAAAGGATGACCCCGAGAATTGTCAGTACAATGAAAGGCAATTGGGACATGAACAATACGCTGTGGAAGGCGATGCCAAAAGCCACAGCCGTGATCGTGGTGCCAATATGAATCCCATAAATGATGAAGAAGCCTATTTTATTGCGGATATTGCCAATGAAAAACGCTACGAAGATCGCCAGATAAACATAGCCGAACAGGTAGGTCAGGACGATATTGACCGCCATCTCCATGCTCACCCAGACATAGACAAAACCGGTTCTCGAATTTACAGACAGGCGATAGGCCAAAAAGAACAGCCCTAACAGGGCGATGCCTACAAAAATTTCGATTGCCGATGACGAACGGAAAATGAAAAAGAAAGGCAAAATACAAAAAATCACCCAAGCATAAAGGCTGAGCCATGGGTTTTTCGGAAATAATTGATACCAGCTTTGCATAAGCTCCTCCTCGTATTGCTATTATTATCCATCATACCAAAAACTGAATCAAAGAAAAAACCATTCCGGAGAGGAATGGCTTTTCAATCTTTAGTTGGCAGCTGTCTTCTTGGAATCCTCCAGAAGATGTTTAATGTCGCCAAACGTAACAAAGGTTTTATTTTTTGCGTCATATACTTTATAACGCAGTGATTTAAGACTGGATTTAATGTTAATCGTTGTCGCCTGGTGAAGAGGCGGAGTTGAAACATGCGCTTTTTCCAAATTGTAGTTCGGTACACGCGGGCTTAAGTGATGTACATGGTGGAATCCGATGTTTCCTGTCACCCATTGCAAAACTTTTGGAAGCTGGTAATACGAACTTCCTTCCACAGCAGCTTTTACATAATCCCATTCGCTTTCATCTTCGAAATACGAATCTTCAAATGTATGCTGTACGTAGAACAGCCAGATGCCTAGTGCTCCGGCTACGAACATTGTCGTGCCTTGGACGATCAGGAATGCCTGCCAGCCGATTGCCCAAATCAGCAGTGAATAAATCACCACTAATGAGATGTTGATCAGGTAAGTATTGTTGCGTTCCTTTTTGCGAGCGTCTTTGCGGTTGAAACGGCTCGAAATCAATACAAGGAATAATGGCCCTAATCCAAACATGACCAGCGGATTACGGTACATGCGGTATTTGAAACGTTCCCATTTTGATGCTTCAACATATTCCTCGATCGTCATAACCCAGATATCGCCGACTCCCCGTTTGTCGAGGTTGCCGCTTGAAGCATGGTGAATTGTATGTTCGCGTTTCCACTTTTCAAACGCGAATAATGTCATAATGCCTGTGATTGTGCCTACAATGGCATTCGCTTTTTTGTTTTTAAAGAAAGATCCATGTGTACAATCATGGAAAATGATGAACGTTCTGATTACAAATCCTGCGGCTACGATGGATGATGCAATGCTCAGCCAGATCGACACGTCCAATGCCTGATACGCAAGGAACCAGAACAGGATGAATGGAGGTATGGTATTGACCAATTGACGGACGCTTGCTTTCACATCTGCCTGCTCAAAAGGTTTCACGAATTTACGGAGTTGCGCTGTTTTTTCTTTACTCATGATTTTCCTCCTTATTCGGACATTTGGAGTCCGCATAACTTATTGACCTAATCATAAAGAAAGAATCAGGTATGAATAAGTCATAAACGCACGGATTTATACATGACACTTGTCATGTATGTCACTTACACGTGAGTTTTCTTTCCAAATAAGCAGGGTATTATAAGATTAATATGAATACATAAACTGGACATGACAAAACCTTTCAAACAGCAATCTTAAAAGACGATAACTCCTTTACACATTAAAGAAAGAGGTGGATTCCATGATTTATCTGGTTGCAGTCATTATGATCTTTTCCATACCGTTAGCCGCGATCATCACATCACATTTGGAAACGCAGACCAAACTGAAACATAAGATGATCGAAAGCGAAGTTGAGCTGGAAAAGCTTAAGCATGAAAACTATGTTATTGAAACGCAAAAATTGCGGTTGGAACTGGAACAGATGAGACTGGAAGACGCGAAAAAGGAGCAGGATTTTTTAGCGAAATAAAAAGGCAGAGCTGAAAAATCAGCCTTGCCTTTTTTAAATTTATGCCATTACTTGCTGTTCAATTTCCTTCAATCCGTAAAAATAGCCTTTGCTTCGCATCAATTCATCGTACGATCCCTTTTCCATCAGCTTCCCATTTTCAAGCACAATAATCTGGTCCATCTTTTCAAGTCCGGTCAAGTCGTGGCTGACAATAATAAACGTTTGCTCTGGATAGTCATTGAAAAGGCGTTCATATATAAGCTGCCCGGTTGCAGAATCGACAGAAGAAACGGGTTCATCCAACATCCATACTTCCCCTTTTTTCAATATCGCTCTTGCTATTGCCAGACGTTGTTTTTCGCCGCCTGAGAAATTCTGCCCTTTTTCCTCAACATCCATTTCAAGGGAGAACCTGCCAAGTTCCACCCTTTCCAAAGCCGCTGCCAATTGATCATCGTTTGCTTTCGAATCGGCAATCTTCAGGTTGCTGCGCAATGTACCTTGGAAAAAGTGATTTTCCTGCAGCACCACGTTCAAGCTCTGCCAGATGCTTTCCTGTGAAAATTTTTCTGAATTCGCACTATTAATCAATACCTGGCCACTTCGCGCCGGCAATATATCCATTAACACAGCCAGCAAAGTCGATTTCCCTGAGCCACTCGGTCCGACAATTGCAGTTTTACTGCCTCGCGGCAAATCAATGGAGACATCATCGAGCGCCGGCCGCTGCTCATCCGGAAATACATAAGACAAATTCCTGGAGGAGATTGAAAGTCCACCTTCCGGCAAATCTGAACTTCCCTTCACGCGTGGCATTTCATCGACTATAGAGTCCAAACGGACTGCCGCTTTGCGGCTTTCTTCGAAATGGGATGGGAAGGCCGCCATAGGTGCCATATTTTCAAAAACGCCGAGCGAAATCATCACCAGCATAGCAAGGAATAAACCATCCAATTCTCCGGCCGCTGTAAAATAAGCTCCGCTTGCCAGGATGGCCAAAGAAATTACCAATGCGATAAACCCATTCATCGATTGGCTGTAAACTTCTTCTTTGCCTTCATTTCTCTGCTCTTCATTATAGAAATCGATCAAATCGGATATTTGCTGTTCTTTGCCAGCCAATTGCCGGTGAATCTTCAAATCCCGGAAGCCGTAAAGGAACTCAGCTGCTTCCGCTGATAATGCCCCCCTGCTTTCTCTCGTCCGCCAATCACGACGACGCTTTCGCCAGGCAAAATAAGCTGGAACCGCGACCGCGGTCAATAGATAGCCGATCGCCAGCAGGATCGCTGTGTAGATTGAAAAGTACACTGTAAAAAGAATCGTTCCCATAAATACAAGCAACAGGACGACTGGCGGATAAAAAACACGCAGCAGGAAATTCTGCAGGCTCTCAACATCCCCGATAATCCGCGCCAATAAATCTCCGCTCCGGTATTTACTGTAAAGTTCCGGCGCTAATGGCGATAGCCGCTCAAAAAACGAAACCCTTAAATTTCCCAGCATAGTAAAGGTTGCTCTATGAGAGAACAGTCTTTCTGAATAACGGCTGACTGCTGAACCGAGACCGAATAACTTCAGGCAGGCGCCTATTACAATCAATACGGTCATTTGGCCGGTCAACGCCGCTTTGGAGATCAAGTAACCACTTGAAGCAAGCAATGCTACACTGGCCAATCCTGCCAGCACACCAAAAACGATGGCCAGTGAGACATCCCTTTTTTCGCGTAATGTAAGTTTCAGCACGTGCGTCAATTCACTCATCGCATTGCACCTCCTGTTTGAAGCGGCAGAAGATTTTGATATGGCGTGAAGTTTGCAGCCAGCTCCTCATGTGGACCGACAGCTGCCACTCTGCCGTTATCAAGATAAACGATCTGGTCTGAATCGCGGATTGTATGCAACCTGTGCGCCACCGTTATAACTGTCGCGTTACGTGAAAGTTCAGCAATCGATTGTTGCAGAATCCGTTCTGTCTGCAAATCCAAACCAGTCGTCGGTTCATCGAACAGGATTATGGTCGGTTTTTTCAAGAAGGCGCGGGCCAGGGCGATACGCTGTTTTTCCCCACCCGACAAGCCGCGTCCCCCTTCGCCAACACGTGTATGGTAGCCTTCAGGCAATGACTCGACCAGTTCGTGTATCCCCGCTTTTCTCGCAGCTTCATCAATTTCTTTCGCGCTCGGATTTCCATTGACTCCAATTGCGATATTTTCTCTGATCGTACCGGCGAAAAGATAAGGGGATTGTGAAATATAACTAAGTTGTTTAAACCAGGAAGATTCATCGATTTCTTTTCTCGGTTTTCCATCAATCAGGATATCGCCATCATCAATCGGCAATAATCCCGCAATCAGGTTCATCAGAGTGGTTTTCCCTGAACCGCTTTTTCCGATAACCGCAATTTTGCTGTAAGGCTTTATGGCCAATGAAATATCGGCCAGTTCAAATTGCTGGCCATATGAAAAACTCAAATGTCCGATATCCAATTGAGGGACTTTCCCATCCGGCAATTCGATATCCCCCCACTCCACTTGTTTACGTTCTTTCGAAAATTCTTCATTCATCATTTGTGAAGCAGAGACACTTCCGCGCGCTGTATGGAACGCGCTGCCGAAATCTTTCAGCATCGTAAAGAAATCAGGAACCAGGATCATGATGAAAAACGCACTGAAAAAAGTGAGATTATCGAATACAACCAGCCGCAAACCCACTTCCAGGGCGATGATCCCGATACTCAGCATCGAAATATATTCAAGGGTCAATGAGGACATAAATGCCGACTTCAGCACATCCATGGTTGAATCCCGGAAATTTTTGCTGCTTTCTTTTATTTTTTCTTTTTGTTTTTCTCCTTGACCGAATAGGCGCAAAGTCGTCAGCCCTTGCAGGATATCAAGAAAAGTTCCGGAAAATCTGTTGAGCTGCACCATCTTTTCATCCGCTTTTTCTTTTGTCCGCTTACCGACAATTGCCATGAAGACCGGGATAAATGGAGCTGTCACCAAAATAATCAAACCGGTCGTCCAGTTTTGTGAAAAAATAGCGGCCAACAGCATGATTGGAATAATATAACTTTGAATCAACTGGGGAATATATTTACTGAAAAAGCCATCCGTCTCATCCACCGCATCCATCAATAAGCTCACTTTTTGGCCGGAATGGCTTTCAGTTGAAGATAGTAATGGATCTTCTTTGAACGATTGGATCAACCTTAAACGAAGCTGCTTTTTAATCGAAGCTGCCATATCGACACCCGTCCGACCGATCAGATAGCCTGTACCGGAACGGATGATAATGGCAAGTAATAATCCGATCAGAAACGGAGTGATTTCTTCAAAAGAACTATTTCTTATAAAGACGCAATCTACAACAAGAACGAAAAATACAGCCTGACCAATCATTGCGGCTCCTCTAAGGGCAGACATCACAATCAGCAGGCTTATTGCACTTTTTTGTTCGAAAGCAAGTTGTTTCAAGTCTTTCATGCCGCTCTTCCTCTCCATTCGTATACCCCTATTATAAAGCATAGCCGGTTATATTCCGTTCCATGCGCCTGTCTTGCAGCTATAAATCCCCGATTTTGTTACAGCCTTGTTAACAAACTTCCTGTGTTTTATTTCCTGGGAAATAGTATCATTTATCGCAAAGAAAAAACCCACAACAATGTATGTTTGCGGGTCTTCAGAATATATTGTCTTGTCTATCCAATTC
Organism: Planomicrobium sp. MB-3u-38; assembly: GCF_002836425.1. Lineage (NCBI taxonomy): Bacteria > Bacillati > Bacillota > Bacilli > Caryophanales > Caryophanaceae > Planomicrobium > Planomicrobium sp. MB-3u-38. The sequence continues at coordinate 44,668 of NZ_PJBO01000034.1, forward strand.
ATTGCCGGAATTTGAAATCACTTTTTGAAGCAGGGCTATATCCTCTCTGATTTGCTGGCGCATGGAGAGGTCAGTGCATTTCCGATATTCGTGCTGCAGCTTATCCAGTTCGTAAACGAAAACGACTTTTTCCTCTTCTTTAACCATAATGGCCACCTCATAGTATAGTAGTTTTAAAGGCTTATACTATAGTACCTATTTATTTGAGTTGAATTATACCCTACCTAGTGATAAATTGCTATCTATTTGCTATTTTTTAAATTAATAGAAGTACTACAGAGTATGATAGCATTCCGATTCCAAAAGAGACGAAACTGCTTTCACGCTCTTCAGGCAGCTCTTCTTTCATTACGTTAAGAATGACGCCGCCTGCCAACAGCGCTACAAGAAAGGAAACCACGACATCCGACACTTCTGTAAAAATACCTGTCAGCCAGCCGACGACGATTGCTGCAGTCAACAGCCATCTGCCGTATTTGTCATAATCCGCTTCATGTGAGCTTCGCAAAGCTTTGTCGTTCGTTATAAAATGGAGACCCATCGCCACGAAATAAAAGAAAGTGCCCCAGCTGTTTTCAAAATGGTCATGAACCAATAAATATCCAATCAGTGAATTATATAACGTGAAAGAACCGATATGGATCCAGAAAACCCCGGAGCCTCCCTTCACTTCGCCGCCTTCACTTTTTTTCGATTTTTTGACCATCACTTCCAGCCCGTAAAAGATTGCGAGTCCGATCATTGCAACAATATAGATATGGCTCTCAATGAAAGCCCAGGCGCTGCCTTCCAGTTCACCTTCCAGCTCACTTTGGAAATGGCCAAGCTCCGGAAGAAGATGCAGAAACACATAAGCTACTGAAATGCCGCCGGCAACGGACAAAAAACGGCTGCGTGGAACAACTTTAAGAAACTTCATATATTTTGAAAATAAATGAATAAGTACAAAACCGATAATATAAATAAGAGTAGTCCAAAACATCTGAATCGCTCCATTCGTATCTTGACAAGAGGTTATTCCCGTCTAGCCGATGGGATGAAATAGATTAAAAGAAGAAAAACAGGTGAGGATTTTTAAACTCACCTGCTTGCTATACAAAGCTGCCCTTACTGCTGGCCGCGTCCGTTCTGAATCCATTGTGCCACTTCGACAGTGTGCTTCGCCTGGTAATGGACAGCATCCTGTACATCTTCGACCATATTGCCGTCCTGATCGACTGAAACACTTGTGCCGTATGGGTTTCCTCCAGCTTTAAAGAGAACGGGATCTGCATAACCCGGTGCCGCCACTATTGCGCCCCAATGGAACATTGAGGTGTACAGTCCAAGAATCGTAGCTTCCTGCCCGCCATGCGGATTTTGCGCGGAAGTCATCGCACTGACAACTTTATTCGCTAATTTCCCTTGTGCCCATAAGCCGCCGGTCGTATCAAGGAATTGCTGGACCTGGGACGATACGTGGCCGAAACGAGTTGGCACACTGAAAATAATGGCGTCTGCCCAATCCAGCAGATCGACTTCTGCTGTAGGTACATCCGTTGTTGCATTTAAATGTTCACGCCAGGCAGGGTTAGAGTCGATTGCTGCATCCGGTGCATTTTCTCTCACTTTCGCTACCTTCACTTCTGCTCCTGTTTCCTTAGCCGCTTCTTCAGCCCATCTGGCCAATTGATAATTGGTCCCTGTCGAGCTGTAATAAATGATTGCCAGTTTCACATTTGCCATTTTGAACATCTCTCCTTTAGATAAGTTTTCCCGTGGCAGTTGCAGTCCAATTAAATATCCTGCATTCAAGATATTTGTTACTCTATCAGTTTCCCCTGTATTGATTTCAATTAAACAAATTTTCACTGTTTTCATCACAGAAAAAGGCGCCGCAAAAAAAATGCGGCGCCCTTTTTCCTTCGATTCCCAATATGGCTCAAAGTGGATTCCTTATACCCCGCTCCTCTGTGTAAGTTCCACTGACAGTTCGCGCAGTTTGAATTTCTGGATTTTACCGGATGCCGTCATCGGATATTCTTTGGTGAATTCAAAATAACGCGGAATCTTATGGCGCGAAATCTTTCCTGTGCAATAATCCCGAAGCTCTTCCGCGTCCAGACTTTCGCCTTCTTTTAAAATGATCCATGCCATCAATTCTTCCCCGTATTTCGGATCCGGCACGCCGACTACTTGGACATCCTGGATAGCATAATGGCTGTAGAGGAATTCCTCGATTTCACGCGGATAAATATTTTCTCCTCCGCGGATGACCATATCCTTGATCCGGCCGGTGATGGCAATATATTCGTCTTCATCCTCCACCGCAATGTCGCCCGTGTGCAGCCAGCCTTCCGGATCGATCGCATTTCTGGTCGCTTCTTCATTTTGATAATAGCCCTTCATTATATGGTAGCCTCGTGTGCACAATTCACCTGGCACACCAGCAGGCACCGTTTCACCTGTAGCAGGATCGATGATTTTCACTTCGACTTCAGCATGCGGTTTGCCGACAGTGGAGACCCGTTTCTCGATATCATCGTCTGCCCGTGTTTGTGTGATGACCGGTGAAGATTCCGTCTGGCCATAGGCAATGGTGATTTCTGATGCCCCCATATCACTGATCACTTTCTTCATCACTTCGATCGGACACGGTGAACCGGCCATGATGCCAGTACGGAGAGTCGACGTGTCGAACGATGCGAAATCCGGATGGTTCAGCTCAGCGATGAACATGGTCGGTACACCGTGCAGCCCTGTGCATTTTTCATCTTGCACCATTTGCAGCACCTTTTTCGGTTCAAACTGTTCAGCAATGACCATCGTCGTCGAATGCGTGACGGCCGCCATCGTTCCGAGAACACAGCCGAAACAATGGAAGAAAGGCACCGGGATACACAAACGGTCATGCTCGGTCAGGTTCATCGTATCACCGACCAGTTTACCGTTGTTGACGACATTCAAATGTGTCAGCATGACTCCTTTGGGGAATCCTGTCGTACCGGAAGTATATTGGATATTGATGACATCATCCGGATCCATCGATTGGAATCGCTCTTCCAATTGTTCGTCTGAGACCCTGTCTGCGAAAGCTTCGAATTCACTCCACGTAAAAATACCGGGATTTTGATTTTCGCTCATGACGATGACCCGCTTGAATTTCGGCAGCACTGCGCTGTCAATTTCGCCTTTCCGGGATTCTTTCAGTTCCGGACAAACAGTATTAATAATATCGATATAATTATTCCCTTTGAATTCTTCCCCTAAAATCAATGTCGTCGAATCGGATTGCTTCAATAGGTATTCCAGTTCGCTCGACTGGTAGCTCGTATTGACGGTCACCAGCACACCGCCCATTTTGCCTGTAGCAAATTGGCTCAACAGCCATTCACGCTTATTATCCGACCAAATGGCGACATGTTCCCCTTTTTCAATGCCGATGCCCATAAAAGCTTTGGCCAGCCTGTCCGTTTCTTCATCAAATTCCTTGTACGTTTTACGGATGTTATGCTCCGGATAAACATAAGCCTCGGTATCGGGATGAAGAGTCGCCCGCTCACGCACCACTTCTCCTACGGTCTGTTTTAAAATCGCCATTTCCATACCCCCATGTTGTAAACGTTTTCAAATTCCTTATTATTTTATCATAAAATTCTAAATTATTTTAACCCTTTAGTATATAAACTCTGATCCTGTTCATCTATTTCCCGCCAAACAGTTGCTGTCTCATTTACTAAATTCCATGATAAACTTGTAGTATCATGAAACAGGAAAGGAACTGCAATGGAATTACAACAAATGCATCAAAACCTGGCTGAACGAATCGGCCGGCAGGAACTTGTTTCTGCGACCATCAGCCAGCCGCGGCAGAAATCGAACGATTTGAAACGCGTTAAAATAAAGCCTGTAGAAATTAAAAATGATTATCATATACAATTCGAATACCAGCATGAATATGTATTGAAACACAAAAACATGACGACGGAAGAAGCGACAGCAGAACTGGAGAATTTATTCACGGAGTTTCGCCAAGGGCTTTTCCAGTTCACTGAAGAAAAAGTGCAGCTCCAGCTTTCCAAGAAATTCAAAGTGAGCTGGAAAACCGAAGCAACCGAAAAAACAACAGCACAGCTATCGCATAACCGCAAAAAGCAATATCTGCTTGAAGACGGCATCCCATACCCATTTCTTGTTCGCCTCGGTGTTCAGAATCCCGATGGCAGCGTCAAAAAGCAGAAATACGATAAGTTCCGCCAGATCAACCGGTTCATCGAATTCATCGACGACGCACTGATCCATCTTCCAAAAGACCGGACTGTACGCATCCTTGACTTTGGTTCCGGTAAATCATATCTGACATTCGCACTCTATCATTATCTGCGGGTGGAAAAAGAGCTTGACCTGCGGGTGACCGGCCTCGACCTGAAAAAAGAAGTGATCGAAGAATGCCGGGGAATTGCGGAAGATCTGAACTATGAGCAATTGGAGTTTCTTGTGGGAGACATCAATGATTACAACGAGGAGTCCGCAGTCGATATGGTGGTTACATTGCATGCTTGCGACACTGCAACAGATATGGCGCTGTCCCGGGCGGTTAAGTGGAACGCGAAAGTCATTTTGAGCGTCCCTTGCTGCCAAAGCGAACTGAATCACCAGATTGACGCGCCGGAACTCGGCATCATGCTGCAGCATGGTTTGATCAAAGAACGCTTCAGCGCCTTGGCGACCGATTCCATTCGCGCTGAACTGCTGTCGCTCGTCGGTTATGAAACGCAATTGATGGAGTTTATCGACATGGAGCATACGCCGAAGAATATCCTGATCCGCGCCTATAAAACCGGACGGAAACCCGCAGACGGCCAGTTGGAACGCTATCGCCAGTTTACCGGCATGCTATCGGCAAACCCCTATCTTGAAAACGAATTGAAGGAGCTGCTATGAAAAGAATCCACATTGTCAACGGCATCATTTTAGCATTCTCCGTCATACTGGTACGCTATATCGATATGCACGTCTATGATATGCACATCATACTCAACTTGCTCGTTTTGGTCGGACTGATTGTCGGCGGGATGAAAATCGCCGAGCGCTTTCCGGCACTCGATTACGACGTCAGCAGAAAAACCGGCATGATCATCAACACGATTGTCGTACTTACGATTTTCCTGGCGTTTTTCGTTTTAGAATTAGGATGAAAAGAAGCATCCCTCCGTTTTTCGGAAGGATGCTTCTTTTCTGTTAAGGCGAATTTTCATTCGGCTTTTTATCTGCCTGTTCCTGAATGACTTCCATTACATATTCTTCAACAGGCTTCAAAGTGAACTCCAAGCCGCTCGTCTTCAAATTATTTTCAAGATAATCCAATTGATGGTCTTCAACGGACTCAGACTGAAGATTCAAGGCGTTGTTGACGTATAGCATCCCTTCATTGGTTGCCATCGGGCTGTCCACCCCATCTTCTTTTTTGCGGGCTTCCGCTTTTTCGATGCCGAATACCAGCCCTTCACCTTCCAGTTCCTTCATCGCTTTTTGATAACGTTCTTCACCTATCGCGCCGGACAGCCGCTTATCAAGATTTTTTACGTCATCCAGTGTAGCGCCTTTGAAATATTGCGCATAATAAGCGATTAAGATCTGCTCTTTATCCTGCAATTCCTTCATTGCAATTCCTCCCACATGAAAGCTGTTTACACCTCCTTTCCCCCTTTGTCGGTTCATTAGACATTTATTTGGAAATTCTGTTGCAATCAGCATTGTCTCGGTGTACTATTTAATTAATACAGTAAGACAAGGAGAGGTAATTATGAATCAATTGCGCGGCTTATTCATGAAAGACTGGACCATCATTAAAGGTTATCTATTAATAGCATTGCTATTGGATGTCCTTATACCATTCGGTTCAGCGATGCTGTTTCAAGTGGAGTTTTTTGAAGGTTTGCTGGTTTTTTCGGGTACAGTGATGGCATTGCATGCACTGCTGCCGATTGTCCTGCTTTCCATTCTTTTCACGAAAGATATGGACCGCCCTGATATCTTCTTTCATTCCAGTGCGTCGATACACACAATCAATGCCAGCAAATTTGCCGCGGTTCTTTTGGCTACAGCCATTTCGCTGGTCTGGATCAGCTTACTGACATTCGTATTCCTGCTTTTTGCACCTGATTTGGAGGAAATGAAGAGTTTTATCCCTTCCGGCGCCGCTTTTGCAGCAGGAATCTTATTTTTCTCATTATTGATTACAATTATCTATTATTTCTATCTAACAATGTTCTATACCATGAAACCAAAAATTGGCGGTTTTGCCTATATTGTCACGTTTGGCCTGTTTATCTTCGGCCTTGAAATGTGGGATCGCTTCATGGCGACGGATCTGTATGCCACTGCCACAGATTTTTGGGTAATCCAGCTGAACGAGTCTGAGCTTCTGACGAATATCGGGCGGGGCATGATGATATCTTTCGAAAATCAGCTTACGCTGCACGTCGGCCAATTACTGGTCAGCACTTTATTATTGATCCTGCTATACCTGATAGCGGCTTACTGGTTCGAGAAGAAAGTGAGGGCTTGAGATGGGGCTCGATTTTGAAAAAGACAAACCGATCTACCAGCAGCTGATCGACCGTCTGTCAGGCGATATCATCCGTCGCGTAAGAAAACCCGGCGATAAACTCCCTTCTGTGCGGGAATATGCAATCGACGTCGGCGTCAACGCCAATACCGTGCAACGTGTATACAAGGAGATGGAATCGATGGAACTTATAGAAACCAGGCGCGGCCAAGGGTCATTCATAACTGAAAATGAAGAGCGCCTGCAGCTGCTGCGCGACAGTAAAAAAGAGGATTTGGTCAAATCGTTCATAGCCAATGTGGAAGCCTACGGTTTTTCGAAAGATGAAATCGTGGAACTCGTCAGGAGGGAAATAAAATGATTGAACTGAGCAACGTAAAAAAAGCGTACGGATCCACCAAAGCCCTGAACGGCATCAATCTGCGCCTTGAACCAGGAAAAATCATTGGCATTGCCGGTGAAAACGGCAGCGGTAAGTCGAGTCTGCTGAAAGCAATCGCAGGTGTCAGCAAAATCAGCAGCGGCTCTGTTTTAATTGACGGAAAGCCGGTCTCCCGAAAGGATGCGGCACGAATCGCCTATCTCCCTGACGCTGATATGTTCTATTCTTATTTTACCGTCGGGCAATTGTTCTCCTATTATAAGAGCCAGTTCGCCGATTTCAATGAAACGAAGGCGAAGGAAGTATTGGATTTTTTGGAAGTTCCGCTTTCTTCGAAAATGAAGAATCTGTCCAAAGGAATGCGCGGACGGGCAAAAATGGCTGCAACTTTAGGGCGTGAAAGCCGTTATTATTTAATGGACGAACCTTTCTCCGGACTTGACCCGATGGTGCGAAGCGATTTGATCAAAGGACTGATCCGATTTACAGACCTCGAGCGCCAGACCCTAATCTTGTCGACGCATGAAATACGCGAAGCCGAAACTTTGCTCGATGAATTGGTTTTATTGAAAAACGGCAAGGTTCTGGCACACAGGCATTTGGATGAAATCCGCGGAGAAACGGGAATGGATACAGTGGAATGGATGACAAAAGAGACGAAAGCAGGTGCGGCTGGATGAGTGAACAAGCATTGGTGCAGATAAAAAATCTGTCAAAGACAATCGGCAGCAAGAGGATCATCAAGAACTTGAATCTCGATTTGTACAAAGGCCAGATCACGGGATTTCTGGGCCCGAACGGAGCAGGTAAAACGACGACGATCCGGATGATGGTCGGACTGATGAAACCATCTGAAGGCGATGTGCTGATCGACGGAAAATCAGTGAAGCACAATTTTGAAGAGAGCATCGAAAAAGTCGGCGTGATTGTCGAAAACCCGGAAATGTATAAATACATGTCCGGTTATAAGAACTTGCTCCACTTTTCAAGAATGCATAAAGGCATTTCAAAAAAACGGATTGATGAAGTGGTCCACCAGGTCGGCATGAAAAACCGCATCAATGAAAAAGTCGGTTCGTATTCACTCGGCATGCGGCAGCGCCTCGGTTTGGCACAAGCCCTCCTGCATGACCCGAAATTTCTGATTCTCGATGAACCCACCAACGGACTCGATCCGGCCGGCATCCGGGAATTCCGTTTATATCTGCAGAAAATTGCACGTGAGAACGGCGTGGCTGTTTTTGTTTCCAGCCATTTATTGTCAGAAATCGAATTACTGTGCGACCGGATCGCCATTATCCAAAATGGTGAGTTGATCGATATCAAAAACGTAAAAGAGCTTCAGCAGTCCCGCTTCCTCTTTAAAGTTGAACCTCTGGATGAAGCGGAAGAAATACTGACCGGCATAGGCTTTCCGGTTTCACAATTCGAAGGTGGATTATTGGTCGAAACAGAGGCGGAACATGTTCCCGGGGCAGTGAAGATCCTCGTGAATGCAAACATTTCAATATTTGCTGTCCAGCCTTTCAAGGCGACTTTGGAAGATCAATTCCTTGAAATGACAGGAGGTGGAGACATTGCTCAAGCTCACTCAAAATGAATGGATGAAATTATGGAGCCGTAAATCCTCCTGGATCATGATCATCCTATTGGCCCTCATCCTGCTGGCATCTGCCGCCATCACCAAATGGGTCGATAACTCGATGGATATGAACAACACAGAAAGCTGGCAGGAAGTAGAAACCAATGAAATGATATACAACCAAAGCATGCTGGAAGACAACAGCCTGAGCGAGGCGCAGCGCGAGTTTTACGAAGGTGAAGTGGCCATTTCCGAGCACCGCCTCGAGAACGATCTGCCTCCGTATGAATACGACAGCATGCAGCAGGGCGTCATCGACTCGCATATCATGATGTCAGTTGTCACTTTGTTCACTGTCATCATCGCCGGCGGCATTGTCGCTGCGGAATTTTCGCAAGGCACCATCAAGATGCTCTTGACGCGACCGGTAAAACGCTGGAAGATTCTGACCTCAAAATATATCGCCACAATGCTTTATGCAATTCTGCTGGCGATAGTTTTATTCATCGTCACCGCCATCGCCGGATTGATCTTTTATGGCATCAGCGACGGGACATTCCTGACGTGGAACGGTTCTGAAGTTGTTGAAGGGTCGTTTTGGCTGGAAGGACTGAAAATGCTTGCACTCAGTTTTGCGAGCGTCTGGATCATCGGCACATTCGCCTTTATGCTGGGCACTGTATTCCGCTCCAGCTCGCTTGCCATCGGCTTGTCGATCTTCCTGATGTTCACGGGGATCCAGGCAGTATTCCTGCTGGCAAATTACGAAATCGTCAAATACTACCTCTTCACCCATACTGATTTGACACAGTATTATACTGGCTTCATGCCTGTTGAAGATATTACGATGACGATGTCGGTGATTGTGCTGATTGTGTATTTCATCATTTTCATGGCGATCAGCTACCTGACGTTCAGCAAACGGGATGTTACAGCTTAATATAGAAAAGCGACAGCGAAGAGATGGCCCAGATTTTTGGGTCCATCTCTTTGCGACGAAGCAGCGCAGCGATGCAGGAGCAGCCTTTGGCTGGCTTATGACCCGAAGAGCTGGGCCGCTGGAGTCTGGACACAGAAATACCCTTTCCCAACAATGTTAAACTGAAACAAACTAATCCGCGCAGGCAACGATTGCCTGCGCGGTTTTTTCGGTTATTTTGGCGAGTTGGGCATATATGAGGTAAAGTTGGGCATATCCTGATGAAAGTTGGGCATATTTCACCCTAACTTGGGCATAAATAAAAACAGCCCGAAATTTCCAGGCTGTTCCCTTATCAATATGCTATACCGACACGGCTCCGGACAAAAGTGGATTCCTCCAATTGCCGATAAGCGAATTCACCGGTGTCGCCCGTGCTGATTTCCTTGCCGCCTTCAGGCAGAAAGTCTTTCTCGACGCGGTAGCCGCCTTTCGCTTCGCCGTCCGGAAGATATGTCGGACAAACGATGGTCCATTCAAGATTCGACTGCTCCAGCAAGCGGAAAGCTTTTTCGTGCTCTTCGGCCGCAAAAGTCATTTTGCGGTTCGAGTCGCCGCCCTGGTACCGGAGTTTACCTTCTTCAAGCCGGCTGTCCAGGATGCCGGCTGTGCCGATTGTGATAATCCGGTTGATGCCATGACGTTCCATCGATTCGATGATGAACGGCAAAGCATCGGTCAAAGTGGTCGTCTTATCTGTTCCCAATGCGCTGAAGACCGCATCCGCCCCCGTTATCACGCGTTCAATATCTTTTCCTTCCCTTACATTGCCGAATACAGTTTCAAGGTTCGGGTGTTTGTCGAGTTTAGGAGAACGCTGCAGCGCCGTAACTTGGTGCCCGTCCGCCAAAGCGCGTTTCAGGATTTCACTTCCGACTCTGCCTGTTGCTCCGAATATCGCCAGTTTCATCGTATCGCCCTCCTTGCAGATTATTTGAAACTATACCCTTTTCTCGCTAATACTTCTTTAATATCCGGACGGTGCGGTTTATTCAAGAAGTTGGCCATTTGCTGCGACCAAGTCGCCGTCTTCTGATTGGAACCGCGGCTGCCGTAATATTCCTCTATGCTCTTGTCGTATTCAGGCAAAATCGTTTCGTATTTCTTCTCATCATAATCATTTTCATGAAGAATCGCTTCCACCGGCAAGCGCGGTTTCACGCCATTGCTTTCATTCGGTATGCCGACCGTCAAACCGTAGACAGGGAACACGCCTTCCGGCAAACCGACCAGCTCGCTGATGGCTTCCATATTATTGCGGACGCCGCCGATATAGCAGATGCCGTAGCCTTTCGATTCCGCTGCAAGTGCCAAATTTTGTGCCAGTAAACCTACATCCGTCACAGCGACCAGCAGGTTTTCAGCCTGGTCGAATACAATCGATTCCCCTTGCATTTCAACGGCATGTTTCAAACGGTTGTAATCCGCGCACATCAGGAACACCGCACCGGCGCCTTCCATTTGCTTCGGATTTTTCGAGAGCTCACCAAGCTTCCGGCGTTTCTCCGGATCTGTCACCCAAACCACTGAATAAGCCTGGACAAAATGTGAAGTTGCCGCGTATTGCGCCGCTCCGATCAGCTCTTCCACTTCTTCTCTTGTTAATTGTTTTTCTTTATAATCACGCACTGAAGCATGCGATTTCATCAATTCGATCACCATATGTATTCCTCCTTAACATTATTGCTTCTATCGTACCAAATTCTTTCCGAGGATACTGTTCCAACGATTTTTGATAAAATAAAATCTATAAGAGGTGATGGATAGTGAAAAACGCAAAAACCGCATTTACAATACTTTTTCTTTTACTGCTTGGCGGTTTTTTGTTTATTTGGATTCAGCGGGAAATTGAGTTCCGTGAAGAACTGGAATCCAGGCCATTGCCTGATTCTCTCCATCCTATAGTAGCTGAAAAGAGCCGTGAACTGGTGGATGCCGCCGAAGAGATCGGCATCGATATCGTCATCACAGACGGCTTCCGTTCGTTCGAGGAACAGGACGCCCTCCACCAGCAGGGGCGGACATCAGACGGCAATATCGTAACTTACGCGGAGCCCGGCGAATCTTATCATAATTACGGGTTGGCCATCGATTTCGCTTTGAAGCTCGATGACGGTTCAGTCGTCTGGGATATTGAACGCGACGATAACGGCAACAGCCGGTCCGATTGGTTCGAAGTGGCGGAAATCGGCAAAGAGCTCGGCTTTGACTGGGGCGGGGATTGGAACCGCTTCAAGGATTACCCCCATCTTGAAATGCCTTTCGGATTATCGATTCGCGAGCTGCAGAAAGGCTGGCGTCCGGAAGATACGATGGAAAAATGAGTGTAACTCTTTTCCCCGCCACTACGTCTTCTTCAGTAAAGAGGGGTGACGTCTCAATGAAAAGACTTTTACATTTCCTGTTGCTGCTGTTAACCCTGCTGCTTACTGCATGTGGAACAGCGGAAGAACCTGCAAATGGAGATTCATCTGCAAGTGTTGAGTACTATACAGTCAAAGCCACCGAAGCTGAAGCAACCGAAGGAGATTTCATTTACCGCCTGGTTTCTGAAAAAGAAGAATACGCGAGCGGTGGTCCTGTCGAGCTTTATGCTGAACTGGAATATATCGGCGATCTGGAGACCATCGACATTTTCCATGCCGCTTCCCCTTTCTACTTTCCCATGGAAGAAAAGACACGTAGTTATGAAATACATTACGGAATGGAAGAACCTTTGATAACGACAACCCTGACGAAAGGGGAGCCTCTTCGTGAACAGTATTCCGGCAGCGGAGGCTATAGCGCCGAGGAGGACAGTGCTTATATCGAGTTCACTAAAAATATAATCGATATGCAATTTCCTGAAGGCTATTATGTAGTCGATGGCTATACCGACTTTTACACAGAAAATTCCGCTACCGCACAAACCAAATATGAAATGCATGCTGAAGTTGATTTCAAGGTATTAGACTAACAGTTAGAAGCGCGCTCCCAGCCGGGAGCGCGCTTTTACTTTTATTCCACTACATTTCCTGCCTCAAAGCCTGAATAACATCAATCTGCGTCGCTTTTCGTGCCGGGCGCCAGCCTGATACCATCGCCACCCCGATGCTGATAGCGGAGGCGATTACGACCAATTGCCACGGGATTGTCGAGATGACAATCGATATTCCGGCAGCATCCTCTTCTCCCAGCGAACTCAAAATAATGATCGGTACCAGCCAGTTCGCAAGCACACTGATGCCATATGAAATAATCACCGCCAATGCCGTTCCGATCAGGCCGATTGCCGCACTTTCCATGAGGAATAATTTACGGATCAGTTTTGGTTGTGCACCAATCGCTTTCATGACTCCAATTTCACGTGTACGTTCTGTCACTGCCATCGTCATTGTATTGAAAATACCGATGGAAGCGATCAGAACCGCAATGGTGCCTACAAAAATGAGACCGGCTTTCAATGCGGTAAAGAAGACATTCATCGTCCCTAACTCTTCCGTTACGGAATAGACGTAAAAACCGTCTTCTTTCAAAGCATCTGTGATTCCCCCGACATTCTGCAATTCGTCAGCATAAACCAGGATATTCTTAAAGCCTTTCTCCAGTCCCAATTCTTCATTGAATATCGGCACCCATGAACTGTCTGCATAAATAGCAACATCTGTCATCCATTCCTTTGCCGGTTCTTTGGCAATGCCCGTTACGACAAACTCCCACGTTGACGATTCCGTTCTTTCTTCGCCTTCATTCAAAAATGGCGTCAATTCCAATTCAACAGTCTGGCCAATGAGGCTGCCGGCAAATCCCTCGACCTCTTCGCCGTTCGCTTCCTTTTCCATTTCCGCTTCTGTCAGCAATCGTTCGGCCATATGATAGCCTACTACGACTTCTCCAGCTTTAGCCGGCATCTTCCCTTCAGAAAGAGCAAAGCCCGCTTTTTGTTCTTCTTCCATACTGGATAGCACAACTTGCGAATATGTACTGCGATTGCCAATCATAATTTCCGCTTCCGCTTCAGGCTGGTTGCGCTCCACCACCGCTATGACATGTTCCATCCCTTTGATCTGCTGAAGTTCAGCATCTGGTATGTCGGCCGGAGCAAGTTCTGTGTCCCCATCCGTTTTACCGGCAACTTCAATTTGTGTCACCATATTATTATCCAGGACATCATCCGTGATGGTCTGGTGCAGCCCAAAACCGACGGAGGCCAGGACGATCAGAAAAGCGCAGCCCATTGTCGCAGCCAGAATCGTTGTAGCGACGCGCAGTTTATTGCGTTTCATATGCTGTCTGATAAAGTCGATCTGATCTTTAAACTGCATGGCGCTGCTCCCCTTTCACTAATTCGCCGTCGTGCAGACGGTATTGACGGTCAGCCACCGCTGCCACTTCTTCGTCGTGTGTGATGATGACGAACGTCAAACCCAGTTTTTTATTCAACGATTGAATCAGCAATAAAATCTCTTTTTCCGTTTCCGAATCCAAACTTCCGGTCGGCTCATCAGCCAGGATGATCGGCGCATCCGTTATTAATGCTCTTGCAATACTGACCCGCTGCTGCTGTCCGCCGGAAAGTTCGTTCGGATAATGGCCGGCCACTTCTTCGAGCCCCACTTTCTCAAGCAGTTTCTGTACTTTCATTTTGCGTTCCGTTTCTGCCATCCCTTTTATTTTCAATGGCAATTCAACGTTTTCGAAAGCATTCAATCCGGGCATCAACTGGAAATTCTGAAAGATGAAACCGAAATTCGCCAAGCGGAAGCTCGCTTGTTCCGCTTCCTTCAGAGCCGCTGTTTCCTGGCCGTTGACCACGACAGAGCCTTTTTCCGGAGACATGAAGCCCGCCAGTATGTGGAGCAAAGTCGATTTTCCCGAGCCGCTTTTACCGAGGATAGCGACAATTTCCCCTTTTCCTATTTCCAGTGTGACACCTTTTAACACTGGCACATGCCGTTCGTTCCCTTTTTTACCGATTTTAAAATGATGCTGTAAATCCTTTATTTTTATCATTCTTTATTCCCCTTTCCCTGATAACATTAGTATAGGAATAAAATCTTAATAATTATGAAGCAGGTTTATGAAGATTTCCTTAAGATGCTGTGTGAAAGCGCCGCTGCTTGGGTATTCTTATATATATGCACTTATAATCAGCGCTATACTTAACCGTACGGACGATTCATAAATTGGGGTATTCCCTGCAAATCAGCAGGACCGGAAAGGAGGTCATACATGAATCAATTCGCTATTATTATTCCAGCATACAAACCAGATCAAAAATGTCTGAATACCGTCGAGAAAATCATCGACACCGGCTTCGACCGGGTCATCATCGTTGATGACGGCAGCGGAACAGAATACAAACATATTTTCAATTCACTCGAAACATTTGAAGAAGTGACAATCCTAAAACACGCCGTCAATAAAGGAAAGGGCCGCGCCTTGAAAACCGCTTTCCAATACATACTCACCAATCAATTTCCTCTCCAAGCCGTCATAACTGCGGATGCGGATGGCCAGCATCTGGCGAGTGATATGTTGAAATTGTCTGAACAACTGCTGGAAACGCCAGATAAAGTTGTACTTGGCGCCCGTGATTTCAGTAAAAAGGAAATTCCGTTCAGGAGCCGGTTCGGCAATCGCTTTACGCGATTATTGTTCAGGCTGTCGACCGGCACCGTCCTCACTGATACACAAACCGGTTTAAGGGGCATTCCGGTTAAATATCTGCCGCAATTATTGGAGGTCAAAGGTGAACGTTTTGAATACGAAATGAATATGCTTGCCTCTTTGCGGAAAAATGAGGTCGAGGTAACAGAAGTAACGATTGAAACCGTTTATATCGACGACAATAAGTCGTCGCATTTCAACCCTTTGCGTGACTCCTATCATATTTATAAGATTTTCATTTTCTATGGTTTATCAGGCGGAGCTTCTTTTGTGCTCGATATCGGCTTATATTGGATATTCATCCAGCTGCTGCGGGAACCTGCCCCCATTCTTTTCATCATCATGGCAACAATTGCAGCACGAATCCTGTCCTCCTTATTCAATTACTACATCAACCGGAATAAAGTCTTTAAGCAGGGATCCAGGAAATCATTGATCCGTTATTTCGCTTTAGCCGCATTCATCATGCTCACTTCAGCCGGTTCTGTACATTTGTTATACGCAGAATGGCTTGGACGCGGAGAAGTGATTTTAAAAATACTGGTGGATACAATCCTCTTTATATTCGGATTTGTAGCTCAGCGTGCCTGGGTGTTCCGTAAGGAATGAGTTGACAGTTTCCATATCCCCGGACAGAAAAGAACTTTTCTGTCCGGGTTTTTTACGACTCAACAAATCGACAGGAAAGTTTGCTGAATGAAGCCCATTTTTTACATTATTAGGCTATACTTGAAATATAAATTCAAGTAAAGGTGTGAAGGGTATGTCAAATGTCGATCAATTTTCTTCATATATCTCTGAAAACGCCCATTCCATTTCAAGAGAAATAGTCGAATATGTGGCAGACCACTGCAAGCCGTTGATATCAGACGAAGAAAAAGAGATGGCTTTATCCATGTATGTAAAGCTTTTGGGCTTTTACAGCGAATCGCTGAAAAACAAAGACGAAAACTTTATACCAGACCATTTAATCGAATGGAGTAAAAACAACGCTCAAATGCAAGTAAGCAATGGTGGAAAACTTTCTGATATCATTGTGCGCTATCCCCTGACCCGCGATGTAGCTACAGAAATAGTGATCCGCATAAGCCTTGAAATCGGCCTTACTACCGTTGATACAGCGACTGTATTAAAAGGGATCAACCAGATACTTGATGTCAGCCTTAACGAAACTGTCTTTGCATTCGAACAGCTGTCCGAACAAGCGAAACAGGAATTGCAGGAAGAACTGATTTCATTATCAGCCCCAATCGTCCCTGTCCACGATGAAGTGGTAGTCATCCCTTTGATCGGTTATATTGACGAAGACAGAGCCGCTTTCATCATGGACTCGGTGATTCCTCAGATTGCCGAGATGAATGTCGATTATGTGATTCTGGATTTCTCCGGTGTGATGACCATTAATGGGCATGTCGCGGAATCACTTCACCAGATTGGCAGCGTCTTTCGGATAATGGGGATAAATATCATCATTACCGGTCTGCGTCCCGAGCTCGTGCAAGTCGCCATCAGCAGCAATATCAGAATTTCATCCGCCTATGCTTTCAGCACTGTCAAACAGGCGCTTGAAAACATCGGAAAATAATAGAGATTGATCAGCTTCTCCTAACAGGAGGAGCTTTTTATTATTTTTTTACTTTTTGAAGAATCTTTAATTGAGCGGAACAGAACAAGATGCTATACTCAAACAGCAAAAGTTTTTAATGCCGACAAAAACTATAAGAATTAGGGGAGATAAATCATGAAGAAATCACTTTTATTTATTTTGATGTTGCTTGGAGCAGTTCTTATACTTGCTGCATGCGGAGATTCATCAGAGGACACCACTACTGAAGAGAACCCGGAAACTGCCGGTTCTTCCGAAGATTTATTGGCGAAAGTACAAGAAGAAGGCAAATTGGTTATTGGGACTGAAGGAACTTACCCTCCATTCACTTTCCACGACGATTCTGGCGAATTGACAGGCTTCGATGTTGAAATAGCACGTGAAGTGGCTGAACGCCTTGGCGTTGAAGCGGAATTCCTTGAAACACAATGGGATGGAATGTTCGCAGGTCTCGATTCCGGAAGATTCGATATGGTGGCAAACCAAGTCGGTATCCGCGAAGACCGCCTGGAAAGCTATGATTTTTCAGATCCATACATCACTTCAGCAGCTGTTTTGGTAACTAAAGAAGATGAAACAGAAATTACATCATTTGAGGATTTGGAAGGCAAAACATCAGCCCAGTCACTGACCAGCAACTATGCCGATATTGCAAAAGAATACGGTGCTGAACTGACAGGTGTTGAAGGATTCAACCAAGCCATCGAATTATTGGTATCAGATCGTGTCGATGCAACAGTAAACGACAAAATTTCTGTGCTGGACTTCATGAATCAGCGTCCGGATGCACCAATCCAAATTGCTGATGAATCAGATGAAGCTTCACAAAGCGGACTGCAATTCAGAAAAGACAGCGGCGCAATCGTAGATGAAGTGAACAAAGCACTTGCAGATATGATCGAAGACGGCACGTACGACGAAATTTCACAGAAATGGTTTGGCGAAAATGTACTTGAATAGTATTTTCACAAATCCCGAGAGATTGGAACGGTTACTGGACATTGCCCAGTCATCGTTCCTTCCTTTGTTGGAGGGAGCTATCCAGTACACGATTCCTTTGACTTTGATTTCATTTACAATAGGACTTATTTTGGCTACATTGACGGCATTGGCACGAATATCCACTGTAAAATTCTTTCAGATCATCGCGCGGATTTACGTTTCCATCATCCGGGGCACACCTCTATTGGTTCAATTATCCATTCTGTTCTACGGCCTTCCGACAGTCGGCATTACACTGGAGCCTTTCACGGCAGCCATTCTCGGATTTTCGCTGAACGTTGGAGCCTATGCTTCCGAAGTCATACGGGCGGCGATCCTGTCGATTCCGAAAGGCCAATGGGAAGCCGCCAATACAATCGGCATGTCCTACAGCCAGGCCTTGAAGCGGATTATCCTTCCCCAGGCGTCGCGCGTATCCATTCCACCGCTGTCGAACACATTCATCAGTTTGGTAAAAGATACGTCTCTTGCTTCTTTCATCCTTGTGACAGAGATGTTCCGCCGTGCACAGGAAATTGCCGCTTTCAACTACGAATTCCTGCTGCTGTATTCACAGGCCGGCCTTCTTTACTGGATTTTCTGTTTCCTTCTGTCATTGGTACAGGGACGCCTGGAGAATCGTTTTGACCGTTATGTATCGAAAGCTTAATGTATGTACCCAATAAATTCAGAAAGGAGACTCCTATGATTGCCATAAATAACCTGCATAAAAGCTTCGGGGACCTCGAAGTTTTGAAAGGCATAGACCTCAACGTAGAAAAGGGCCAGGCTGTCGTTGTCATCGGTCCTTCGGGTTCCGGCAAGACAACATTTCTTCGCTGCCTGAATATCCTGGAAACGCCTACCGCTGGAACAGTGGCGATTGACGGCCATATGGCTGATTTCTCGAAATCTTTGCCCAAGAAACAGATAATGGAATTCAGAAAACAATCCGCTATGGTGTTTCAGCATTATAACCTCTTTCCACATATGACCGCCTTGGAAAATGTCATGGAAGGCCCTGTCACCGTCCAGAAAATCGACCGTGCGGAAGCACGTGCGAAAGCGGAAGAATTGCTGACAAAAGTCGGTCTGAAAGAAAAAATGAATGAATATCCTTTCCAGCTTTCCGGCGGCCAGCAGCAGCGTGTCGGCATTGCCCGAGCGTTGGCGCTCGAGCCGAAAGTGATGCTGTTTGATGAACCGACTTCAGCGCTCGATCCGGAACTCGTCGGAGAAGTGCTGCAAGTAATGAAAGAATTGGCTCTCGAAGGCATGACGATGGTCGTTGTCACGCACGAAATGCGCTTTGCTAAAGGCGTGGCGGATGAAGTCCTGTTCATGGATGCGGGCCGCATCATTGAGCGCGGCACGCCACAGCAGATCTTCGACCACCCGAAAGAAGATCGGACAAAACAATTTTTGAACCTCATCCAAAATGCCGATACCATCTAAATACAGAAAGACAAAAAGAACCAGGTCCCGTTTGGGGGCCTGGTTCTCAAATTTGGTGAGAAACGTCACCTGCTGCTGCACTTTATCTCAATGGTAACGTATGAATATCCTTCTCACAAAACCAAAATAATTAGACTACTTCTTTATAGAAAGCGATTCTGAGATATGAAGCAAAACAGCGAAGACTCCCAGGTGGATAGGGGGAAAAACCGTGCTCCTGCATCGCTCCGCTGCTTCGTCGCAAAGACTTGTCCTCGCTAGCTTCGGCCAATGTCTTCGAAGCTGTTTTGCGCAATATCGATTGTTTACATTTATCTTTTTCTCAACGAACTGAAGAACCAGGTTCCCGCTACGGAAACCTGGTTCTCTTTTTCTTATTAAATGTTAATCGTAACTTCCGCGCCTTCGCGCAGTTCAGCCACTAATGCCTGAACCGCTTCGTTCTCTTTTTGCTGCAGAAGCTGTGCTTCCAGCTCTGTTTTGATGTCTTCAAGCGGCGGCACTTCTTCGCCGCCCATTTCTTCCTGCTGTGCTTTCACTTGATCATAGAACTCCTGAAGTTCTTCTTCTGAAACTTCAGTGTCTCCTGTTTCTTCAGCAATCAATTTATCCACTTTCACTTGTGAAGCAACTTGTTCTCTGACTTCTTCCTCCGAAAGATCCTGCTCTTCAAGAGCAGCTAAAAACTCTTCCGATGACGCCATGCCATTCTGTTCTGCCAAAGTAGTCAAGGTTTCATCGACTTCTTCTTCAGAAGCTTCGATTCCGCGGTTTTCCGTTTCCTGAACCAGCAGCTTCTGGCTGACCAGACTTTCGGCAATCTGCTCTTTCAATTGCGCCTGATCAACTTCCTGACCGGACATTTGTGCCTGCATAGCCATTTGCTGGAACTGGCCGACGTATGCCGTTTCAAACTCCTCTTTTCCGATCTCTTCACCGTTTACTTCAGCGACAACATCAGGAACGCCTTCCAAATCAGGTTCCGGCATTTCCGGCTGTTCAGCCGTTTCACCATTTTCTTCAGCTGCCTGCTCTTCTGTTGCTTGTTCCTCTGTTGCTGTTTCTTCTTCATTTGTATTTTCATCCGCATTGCCGCATGCCGCCGTCACAAGGACTGAAGCACCGATCAATAGGCTCAAAAGCATTTTCTTAGTCAAAATTCATTCCCCTTTCAATCATAATGGACGTAATTGTATCACATACAGGCTCTAAGTAAACTGAAAACCCTTGTGACCACTATGCTTTGAGGGGCGAACGATTATCGGGTACATACTTTTCCTTACTTGTCAGTCCCCATGCGCCCAGGCAATCCGCGGATCTATTTTACGGGACATCCTGATCATGAAAGGTTCAAATCCAAGCTGCGGCCAGAAATAGGAAGCAATTTGGTTCGGTGTATGCCAATCCGCGTAGAGGTAATCGAAACCTTCTTTTTTCATTTCTTCAAAACAATGATTGGCAAGTACACGGCCAATTCCTTTGCCCCGCATGTCGGGGTTAGTGGAGGCTGCCGGCAATACCGCACAATTTGGCGGCGCAGACAGGCTGGTCCCGTCTTCTTTCCGGAAATACACATGGAAACCGGCAACGCGTTCACCCAGTTCCGCGATCCATAGAAATGCCTCTTTATCTTCAGACAAATCCATATAGCTTTGTTTGATATTTTCCATCGTTTCTTTAGTAATCGGATGCCAGGAGGGAGCAGCAGCTTGATGGATGCTGTTCCATAGGGCCACTTTCTTAAGCAAAGGAGCATCTATCCGGCCGCCTCTGCGGATTGCCACTTTATCGTGTTCAAGATTTTCTGGCGCTTCAAAATCCTTTAATTGGAGGATTGCGTATTTCTGTTCATAACTGAAGCCCTGCTCGAGCCATTGTTCCACCAAAGCCTGTTCTCCGAGCGGAATCATCATGACATGCGTGAAGTAGCCATGCTGTATCCATTCGGCTCCGGCATCCGCATACAGCAGCCGCAGCAGGCTCGGATGCTCCTTATCACTGATTGCGACAGATTCATAGTTCATCAGTATATAACGTCCACGATCGGTATCTTCCTTGAATTCATAGAGCAGGTAGCCGATGACATCAATTCCACGCACAGCCACAATTCCGCTGACAAAAGGTTTATCAAGCTCTTTACGGATTACATTTTCAGCCTCATCGATTTCTTCAAATATCTGCGGCAAATATGGGAAGACCCTCCGTTCTTTCTCATGCCTTTTTGCCAATAAAGCCGACATCTGTCGAATGTGAATTTCTTCGACTCCCACAAATTGAATCATAGCCCCCACTCCTCTTATTGAAGTTTCACTTCCAGCACCAGATATTGACCTGCCTCTATCACTTCACCGAAAACCGCCGGAACCGCTTCGACGAAGATCGGTCCATCAACTATGACTGTATGGAATTCCCCTTCTTCACCACAGGCATCGATTCCGAGAGCCTCCAGCTCTTCAATCAATTCCAGCGTAAACTCCCTGCCAAGGAATTTCGGATCCATTCTCGCTGTATCCACCACCGTTATCACGGCTTTGAATCCTTCCGCAATCAATTCCTCCAGCAGATTCCTTCGAGGTTCCCCCCAAAGCGGATGGCTGACTTCGATATCCGCTTCCTTACTGACTTTCTGCACCCAGGCCCTGTGATCTTCCAGATCGATATCACCATATACGCCCATATCGATGCCTTCGCTTTTAAAATTCTTTAAAAGGCTGATGAATTCCTTCTCATAATTATTCCAGTCTGCCTTACCGATTCTTAACGGCAGTCCCATCCGTTCTGCCTGCGCTTCCATAATCTCGAGCGGCAGGCCGTGCGATCTCGATTTTGATCCATCTTCCTCGAACATTGTCAGTAAAGCCACCGGCACATTGCCATCCAGCACAGCCCGGTAATATGCGAGCGCAGAATCCTTGCCACCGCTCCATGACATCACAAAAGTTTTTTGCATAATGCACCTCTTCCGTAAATTCTTACCTGTTAATAAACTTCGACAATCGCGGAATAAACCCTTTCCACATCGCATAAACATAAAAAGCGGCCGGAAAAGATTCCGGCCACCCCAATTTCTACTTATTTCCCAACCATGTTTTCCGGTTTAACCCATTCGTCGAATTGCTCAGCTGTCAGATGTCCGCTCTTCACAGCAGATTCTTTCAATGTTGAGCCTTCGTTGTGGGCCTGTTTTGCAATTGCCGCCGCTTTTTCGTAACCGATATGCGGGTTCAATGAAGTCACGAGCATCAATGAATTATTCACATGGTTTTGGATAACATCAAGGTTCGCTTCGATGCCCACTGCGCAGTGGTCGTTAAAGCTGACAAGGCTGTCTGCCAGCAAACGGACCGATTGCAGGAAGTTATAGGCGATGACCGGTTTAAACACGTTCAATTCGAAATTCCCCTGGCTGGCAGAGAAACCGATTGTCGCGTCATTACCCATCACCTGTGCCGCAACCATCGTCAACGCTTCACTTTGTGTCGGGTTAACTTTCCCAGGCATGATGGAGCTTCCTGGCTCGTTAGCTGGAATCGTAATTTCACCGATGCCGCTGCGTGGTCCGCTTGCCAACCAGCGTACGTCGTTGGCGATTTTCATCGCGTCTGCCGCAAGCGCTTTGATGGCTCCGTGCGCATAAACCATTTCATCATGGCTTGTCAGAGCGTGGAATTTATTTTCAGCTGAAGTGAACTCGGAACCAACCGCTTCCGCGATGAATTCTGCCACGTAACCGCCGAATTTCGGATCTGCGTTGATGCCGGTTCCGACCGCAGTACCACCGATAGCCAATTCGCGCATATAATTGACGCTTTCGCTGATCATGCGCTCACTTTTCTCGAGCATATGTTTCCAGCCGCTGATTTCCTGGCCCAATGTCAACGGTGTCGCATCCTGAAGATGCGTACGGCCGATTTTGATGATGTCATCGAATTTCTCCGATTTCTCAGCCAACGTGGCTTTCAATTTCTGAACAGCAGGGATCAATGTTTCGGTTACAGCCAATACGCCCGCAACGTGCATTGCCGTCGGATAAGTGTCGTTTGAACTTTGGGACATGTTTACATCATCGTTTGGATGAAGTTTTTCTTCGGAATTCTGTTCCGCTAAAATTTCGTTTCCGCGGCGTGCCAGAACTTCATTCATGTTCATATTCGACTGCGTTCCGCTTCCTGTCTGCCAAACTACCAATGGGAAATGATCGTTCCATTTGCCCTCGATTACTTCGTTGGCTGCAGTTTCGATCGCTTTCATCTTCGCATCAGAAAGTTTTCCAAGTTTATGGTTAGCTTTCGCTGTCGCTTTTTTCAATTGGGCAAACGCAATTACCACTTCATGCGGCATACGCTCAGTACCGATTGCAAAGTTCTGAACACTGCGCTGTGTCTGAGCTCCCCACATTTTGTCGGCTTCAACCTGAATTTCACCAATGGTGTCTTTCTCTGTACGATATTGCATTCCATTCACTCCAATTCTTATGTCTAATTAAACCTTCTCTTCTATTAAACACAAAAAAACGGGAAAAAGCGACTTCTGTATAAGAAAAGTCGCTTTAAGTCGTATGAAAAAAATATGTTTTAACAACCGATATTACACAAACCAGCTTTAAACACCTTTGCTCCTGTCTCTGCATCGCTGCGCTAGCTTCGAGACATGAAAGTGCGTTGCATCGCTACGCTGCTTCGTCGCAAAGACATTGATCTCGCAGGCGTCGATCAATGTTTTTGCTGCAAAAAGAATTCCTCAATAATCTCTTCATCCGAATGCGGGATATATTCACCTTTAATAATTTGCGCACCGTTGATGCAACCGCTGGATAACAGGACGATGTCATCCGGTCCGCTCGCTTTCAGCGCTTCTATTACAGCATCCCTACGCGAAGGAGCCGTCACCACTTCCTGTTTATAAGGGATTGTAAAACCTTGTACCACAGCTTCCACCACTTCGTTTGGATCATTGTATCCCGGATGGTCCACCGTTACGACGATCGTATCCGCTTTGCCTTCCGAAGCTTTCGCCATTTTCGGCATCTTGGAAAAATCCCGGATTCCAATACCCGCAATCATCGCAATAAGTTTGCGATGCGGCAGTTTTTTCGCTTCCTTCAACACCAGATCAATAGCAACCGGTGTATGGGCATAGTCGAGGATGATTTTTCTGCCCTCAGGTCCGGCAAGCACTTGGAAACGTCCTTCCACTTGAGGCATATCAGGTAAAACGGCCAATATTTCATCGATGGCCTTGCCTGCCAATAAAGCCGCGGCAATCGCCGCAGCCAGGTTCCCGGCATTATACTCACCAAAAATGGGAACCTGGACTTGCCGCGAAATGCCTTGATAGATCAAATCAAAAGCCAGTCCGGCGTCCAGTGTCCTGCAATTCCCCCAAATCAGATCCGCTCCCGAATTCGGGTCAGCACTGTAGGTAAGACAAGGATATTGTATAATCTCCAATATCTCACTAGACATGCCGGCATCATCCAGATTTACGACAGCAGACTTCGCCTGCTTGAAAAGTTCCAGTTTTGATTGGAGATAATGAGTGAAAGTTTTATGGTATTCCATATGCTCCTCAGAAATATTCGTGTGGATTGCTACGTCAAAGATGATTCCTTCCACCCTTTTCTGGTCCAGGGCAATAGAAGAAACTTCCATTGCAGCAGCCACATCTCCTTGGGCATCAAGCTGCGAAAAGATGTTATGTATGTCAGAAGAGATCGGTGTAGTCGGGGTGCTTTTCTTATAAGCAAGCTTGCCCGTTGATGACCAAATCCCAGTTGTGCCTAAAAATCCGCAAGGCAAGTCCAATAAGTTAAAAAGGCTGTAAACAAACGTGGCTGTTGTTGTTTTACCATTTGTCCCTGTAACACCCACCTTGATCAACCGGTCCTGTGAATTGCCATAAAAGTAATTGGAGATATGCGCCATGGCCACTTTCGAATTTTCCACCTCTAAAAATGTCACTTGCGGTGCCATTGCGGAATGATGGTCCAATATCTCTTTATTCGCACCGATAATGGCGCATGCACCATTTCGGATGGCTTCTTCAATATATAAGTGGCCGTCCGTATTTTCTCCGGTCACGCAAAAGAAAGCGGATCCTTTTTTCGTCTCCACTGAATTATAAACGATTGAAGTGATTTCCTGTGATTCTGGTCCGCTTACGGAAAGAGGCGTCAGATGAGGTATTTCTGTAAATTGTATGTTCATAGGGTGCTCCTTAAAAAAATGTTTTTATCACGAAATTATCATTTAAAAGATATTACCATCAAATTCTACCACCCTAATTAAATCTACAAAATGACAGAGAAGCAACAATCCAGCATAAATGATAATTTCATACTATATCGTCTATCTTTTCCCTCTCAGCGGTTCTCTGAAACCAAAAACCAGCCACAAAAAGCAAAAGCTTTTTGTGGCTGGTTCATATTGGAAATATTCAATGTAACTATTTTCCTTGCATACAAATTAATGTATGTGAAATTGTATTTACTTAACAGGTGCTTCTTTTTCCGCCAACTCATAGCGTAATTGTTCAATTGTAGCTGCATAGTCAGATTTGCCGCTCATATTCTCGAGCATCTCACGGACATCGATGCCGGAAGATTCCTTCAGCGTCTCCTGAAGTGATGACATCAGGTTCGTTGCATAGGACGTCACTTTATTGGCGCCGCCGCCTTCACCGCTTCCAGTGTCCACAACTGTAATTTTATCGATGTTTGAAAGTGGACTGGCAATCTGTTTGGCATATTCCGGCAGCATCTTCACGATCATATCGAGGGTAGCGGCCTGGCCGTACATTTCGAACGCTTCCGCAATTTTACGCTTCGCTTCAGCTTCGGCAAGACCTTTCAGACGGATGACATCCGCTTCCGACTCACCTTGTGCCCGCTGTGAATCAGCTTTCGCCATACCATCCAGCCGGACTTTCTCTGCATCAGCTTTCGCCATCGCTTCCACACGGTACTTCTGGCCATCAGCATCTGCAAGCTGTTTCGACTTCTCAGCTTCAGCTGCCTGCTCCACAGCGTAACGGTCAGCATCCGCTTTTTTCTTCACTTCCGAGTCGTATTGCCGCTCACGGCGCTGAATTTCTTTTTCTTCCAACTCAATTTGCTTCTGGCGTTCGATGATGCGGATCTGCATTTCCTGTTCGACCACTTCCTGTTTCGAACGCGCTGTTTCCAGTTCATACGCCTGATCGGCACGGGCTTTTGCACTGTCCTGCTCACGACGGTATTCTGCCACTTTCAACTGATTCTCTTTTTCTGCTTCGGCGATTTCAGTCGCACGCTGAATCTCCGCACGCTGCGCTTCTTTGCCGGCTTCAGCACGTTTAATGCGTGTTTCCATTTCCGATTCGGCGGTAGAAATATCCGCATCCCGTTTCACTTGTGCAATGCGCGCTTTCCCCAATGAATCCAGATAGCCGTTTTTATCGCGCACATCTTTAATGGTGAACGATACGATGATCAAGCCCATTTTCGCCAAATCATGCGACGCTACACGCTGCACTTCCTGTGAGAACTTATCACGGTTCTTATAAATTTCTTCTACTGTCATCGATCCAAGAATCGAACGAAGATGCCCTTCCAGAACTTCTTTCGCTTCATTTTCCCGGTCTTCTTTGGATTTCCCTAAAAACTGCTCGGCAGCTGTCGCGATTTCAGAAATGGAACCGCCGATTTTGATGATTGCCGTACCGTCCGCCATAACCGGAACACCTTGCTCCGTATAAACTTCCGGTGTCGTCACTTCTAATTTACTGGATAGTAAGCTGAGCGGTGCCGCTTGCTGAAACACCGGCAGCAGGAACGTGCCTCCGCCTCTGATAATCTTGATGCGATTGCCTGAATCGTCGGTATGTACATTTTTCGATCCCAGATAACTTCCCGTTACAATCAATGCTTCGTCCGGGCCTACTGTTTTGTATTTCGTGACATAAACTCCGATCAGCGCCAGTAATATAGCTGCCACTACTCCAATAACGATCCACACTTCCATTCTGATTCCCCCTGGTTTTTCTATTTTTTATTTCTTAATACAAAAGGCTCGTATTCCCTGACATAAAGCGTGCCGTCAGCGATTTCAATGATCAGCACCTGTTCATCCTGCGCAATCGGCTCGTTATCGTACCCGGCCGCCCGTTTCGAAATCATGCCGCTGTATGTTTCCAGCACCACTTCGCCGTAACCGTCGACAGGAATCGGTATAATCACCCGCGCCACTTGGCCGAGAAGCGATTCTTCAGTATAGGCGATCGAAGATTCCGCAGACTTCAACGGCAATAACACAAAGAAATAAAGAAGGAAATCCAGCACTGCGGCTGCTGTCGCTGAAATCAGGATGATACTGGCACTGTTGAGTCCACCCGCTTTTTCAAGCACGAAAGCGGTGGCGAAAAACAAAGTGAAGAATGCCAGGAGGACAGCTGGATTCAATAACGGAAGCCCTTCACCGGCATCTGCCATATCGCCGAACAGCACATACAATAAAGTCAGCCCTGCCGCAATCAGCAAGCCGTACATATAAATTTGCTCCACTCCAACACCAAACAATTCCATCCCAATACCTCCCATTCCCGGTAGCTCTTTTCCATCTTATCTTATATACGGTAAAAAGGGCGTGAAGTTTCAGAATTATTTATTATTTTTACTTTAATAATTAGAAATATTAAAACCGATATTCCGCGAAACAGCTCCGCTTTCCTGGGGGCTTGCGCTAAGCTAACTCGGACTCGTTCCACTTCGCCCGAGTGGATCTCAGCACTACGCTCGAACCGGAGTTGGAAAATCAACTCCGGTTCTACTCCCCTGGGAGTCTTCGCTGTTTAGCTTCATATCTCTAATTACTTTCTATAATAGAGAAAGTTTAAACACAATATTCGTTTTAAAAGTAATCATTTCACTTCTTCAAGGTTATAAAATGAAGCGGAAAGCGTCCGCCTAGAGCTTAATTGTTAGAGAAGTAAAAGTTCTCTAGACTCTAAAAAAACCCATTCTATTTAAAGAATGGGTTTTACAAATTGGATTTCATGGAAACCGTTTTTCATTTGAAAGTTGATGCCCACATACCCGGCATCGAATAGTTGATGCTGCCTGGTGAAGTCGTCCAGTTTGGCTGCCGCATATTCCTCGTAGCTCATTGAAGGATTCTCCAGGTCTTTTACACAGACATAGCGTTCTTTATTGCCATACTTCTCAGTCAAGGCACCGATGTACATGTCCTGCGTGAATTTGTCTTTCAGGCTCGGAATGTTCATCGGGGCGACGGTGCAGCAGACATACCTGAAGTTCCCCGGAAGTTTCGGCAGTTCTTTCATGATGACATCCGCCAGTTTCTGCTGCAGACGATTCCCCCTGAAAGCAGGCAGCACAGCCGAAATCTCCTGATAAATCACTCTTGGCAATTCTTCTTCAGCCAGGCCGATATCGTAGCCAAGATGCTCTTCATCGATTTCAGGGATCAGCAATGCGCGGAAACCGATCAATCTATCTTCCGCATAGGCACCAACCATCAAGCCGCGTTCATTGAGGATAAAAAGGAATTCTTCTGTCGATAAAGGCTGTAAAGCTGTTTTTTCCGGCATCGCCGCAACCACTGCTTCCTGTACTTCTTCAATAGCCGGCAGATCTTCAAGATAAAGCCGTTTCATGTGCAGAGGCAGTTTTTTCCGAAGAACCTGGTGAGTGATAGTACCTTCATATAAAACTTTCATCTCCGCTCCCCCAACCGTTCAGATTTGTACTTTTATGATACCATTTAATTTTTTCTATGTAAGTGAATATTTTAATTTTTACGGCAAATTAGATAATAATTTGATATCCACTTCTGTAAACAGGTATCTATTTCAAGAAACCGTCTATCTGCTTTTGTGTTTGCAGAATTACCGACTGGCGGTCAGGTCCTCGGCCAACAAAATCTTTAGCCCGTTGCCTCATCTCAATTTTTCTGTCTGCATACGTAGTGATGATGAACTTCAAAAACTCCTTGTCCATCTTTTCTGGGCAGCCCTCCGCCATATCAGGGCGGGTCTTTCCGTAGTGCAGCACCCACCGTTTCAATGCTCGGTAGAGACAGACCCTCAGCGGCAGCTCCAAATAAATGAACGTATCCGCTTCTGCCAGCCGGATTTCCATGGAACTGGCATAGTTCCCTTCAATGATCCAGCTGTCTCCTTGAACAAGCTGACGCTGCTTGTCCCTGAATTCCTCCGTATCCCTTTCCACCCATCCCGCTTTCCAATAATAAGAATCCAGATGATGCACAGGCATTTCAAGCTTTTCCCCCAGCTTTCTTGCAAATGTGGATTTTCCGGCACCCGCTGAAACCCCGCACACAATGATTTTCTTCATCTTGCCACCCCTTTCCTCTCTATCATTCTACCAGTATAATTAAATATAAGATTTTAAGCCCGAGACCCAATTTTTACATAAAGCTTGCATTTTTAATATACCCGTGTTATTCTAAGGAAGAATTATTTTTGTTCGGATAACTTTTAAAAAGTGTCAGATGTTCATCTGCAAGATTTGAGCAAGGATAGTAATACAATGTATGCTTACGCATACGAGGAGGAAACACACATGGAACAAGGTAAAGTAAAATGGTTTAACTCAGAAAAAGGATTCGGCTTCATCGAAAGAGAAGGCGGCGACGATGTATTCGTACATTTCTCAGCAATCCAAAGCGAAGGCTTCAAGTCTCTTGACGAAGGCCAAGAAGTAACGTTTGATATCGAGCAAGGCCAACGCGGTCTTCAAGCTACTAACGTACAAAAAGCTTAATCTAAATATATTAATGGATTCTTCTTCGGAAGGATCCATTTTTTTATTTATTTTCCAAAAAAAATTTTTAGCTCAGATTTTTATTCCATCGATCAGGGAGCTAAAATACATTTTCAGAAAAACATTAATATCCATGACAAAACAAGAGGTGATCCAATTTATGCGGATCACCTCTTGTTTTTTTATCAATTCAGCATGAAATACAGCTGGAAAACCACGAAAATCAATACGGCTACGCCAATAGTGCCGAATATAATGGATAACGCCAGTTTTTTACCGCTCATGGACTTCTACTCCTTTACGATTGCCAGTTCATTTTTTCCTGTTCGATCAATCGGATAACATCATAGGCACCCGCGCTTTTATTCGATAATACCGTTAATGTGCTGCCGTTGGAAGGATAAAATCCTGAATGGAAACTGACGCCAGGGTCGTAGCCCATTACATGATATTTAAGAACTTCGCCTTCTTCTTTTTTTATCCAGACCCCGTAGCCGTAATGACTTTCTTCATCTTTTGCATGCACTTTCAGTAAATTCCGTGTCCCTTCCTCGGAAAGCAGGCTGAAATTCATTAATTCCTGCCAAAAAACTGACATGTCCGCCGCCGTCGTATACGCGCCGCCGTCAGCGCCGCCCTTGATCGGAATGGCGTATTGGTTGGTGCGCCATTCCGACCCTTCATCTATATAACCCGTTGCCGTTTCTGCCGGCAAGCGGTCCATTTGAAAATAACCCGATCGTTCCATGCCAGCGCGCTGAAAAATCCGATCTTCGATTACATCCGTAAATTTTTTGCCGGTCAACTTCTCAACCACCATGCCGAGCGCAATAAAGCCAGCATTATTGTACTCGAAGTTTTCGCCCGGTTCAAACTTCTTCGGCTTATCCTTGAATAAAGGAAGAAAGTCTCTCGTGTTTTTCATCCGATACATCGGCAGCTCCTGCCACAGTTCTTCAAAGTCATCCATGACGGACTCATCGAAATAATCCGGAATCCCTGACGTATGTGTCAGTAATTGATGGATGGTTACAGGAAAATTCGAAAAGTCATCGGGAAGCAGGTCAGACAGGACATCATCAAATGACAGTTTTCCGTCCTCGACCAATTGCGCAATTGCCACTGCGGTGAAAATTTTGCAGCCGGAAGCAATTCCGAAACGGGTATTCACTGCATTCGGCCGCGCATTTGCCCGGTCAGCCATACCCTTGGCTATCGCCCATTCCTCATTCGTTTTCAGCATGGCAGCTCCTGAGAACTCCATTTCCTCCAGACGGTCCGACAACGGATTTTCCGAAACCGCTGAACGGAAGTGCCCGCCGTCATCAATATCAATTTGACGGCCGTCCGTCAATTCTATCGACACCGGATGGACTTCACTCTTCTTCTTCGAGAAATACCAGGTTCTTTTCGGTGCAACGAGAAGGATGAACGCCGCTCCCTGCCCAAGAAAATTCAACGAAGCAGGGTCTATGCCTTTATTGCCGCGGACCGGAATATCCATATCTTCGATTTGTTTGCCGACTTCCGCTACATGCGCGGTCGTGATACTGACTTCACTGATATTCAGCAATGAATCCACCGTGAAGTTCCCCATTCTGTCGGTATTCCGGCGTCCGAGAAATTCCACGATATTTCCGGCGGGATCTTCAAAGTAAAATGCATCCGCATCGAAATTCGAGTAGTAGATTTCATCCATCCCTTCCTGGCGGTTCAACTCCACACGCGAACTTGCCCAGCCTTTGGCGAGAGTGAACTGATTGCCTGGTATGTTGAAAGCAAAGTGATAAAACGCCGGCCGATCGGATTCGCGGAATATGAGCTGGGATTCCCCGATTGCCAGCATAAAGCTAAATTCGTCTTCTTCAACAATCCGGAAACCCAATTGATATTCGTAAAAGCCTTTTACTTCGTTAAGCTTATTTGTATACAAAGTCACTTTCTTGAACATGTCATCACTCCTTGCTTCAAGCATACCGAAATTCTCCGTTTTTTTCCTCTTTTCCTGATTGTTTTTTGCATGAAAAAAAGGAGCGCCTGGGCTCCTTTACAATGATCCTATAAATTGAAGCTGCGCTACATCCTGTTCATCTGTCCGGCCATCCATTATGGCTGCAACATCTGACAGTGTCTGTTCAAGCGGCACTGTTTTCCCTGCTTGCCCTGTGAATTCTTCTGCTACATAAAACGGCTGGGTAAAATAGGCTTCCAGCCTTTCCCCTCTGCGATAAGTCTCCACTTCTGCGGACGGCAGGCGTCCTTCGCCTTGCGACTGCACAATCGACCGCAGCTCACGGTAGCGCCGGAGTAAATTACGTGCACGTTGACGGAGTTGGAAATGCTGTTCATCCGCGTCTCTCTCATCAAGAATTGATGAAGCTGAATATAGCGGGCTGAGCGCTGGATATTGATGGCGCGCAGCCAAATCAGCATCCAATTGCCACACTGTTTCAAGAGGTCCGAATGGGAAATCATCGTCTGATACTTTGCCTGAAAGGTCGACCAGCAGAGTAGTGGTGCTGTCCTGATTACCCAATGCCTCCTGCAGCTCAAATAACAATCCGGAATCTACATGCTCTTTGTCGGTAACCAATACAGCCTGCTCCCCGAATCGGCGGATTGCTTCAAGTGTATCTTCAAGTCCGCGGGTGATTTGATCCGCCAGTTCAATCGTCCCTTCAAGTTCAGGATGCTCATCTGTCGGCGCCAGAAAAACCGTTTTTAGCTCTGTTCCTTTAAAGCGATGCAGCAATTCTGCCAGTATCACTACCTGCCCCATGCCCGGACGAGCTACAAGCCCTGTCGTCCCGCCTTTTACCAATGGCGCAAAAAAATCCAATGCTTTAATCTTCGTTTCAATCATTTTCCTCTTCTCCCCTCGAATGATCAGGTCGTCGATTTTGCAATTAGCCAATTCCGCCAACCCTACCAACGTTTTCACTTCCGCTTTTCCTAAATCAATTTTGCCGGTGCATAGATTTGAAACAGTAGCCGGACGCATTCCCGCATTTTTGGCCGCAGTGGTCAAATTGGGGACACGCTTTCTAAGTAAACTGACATTTAATCTGATTTCTTCCATCCAATCCCTCCTCGTTACTTTATATAGTAAAATAAATTACTTTTAAATGCAATAATTATTACGTTTAAAAGTAAATATATTTTCTTTTAAATGTTTTTGAAGGAGGATAATGATTTTTATCGGCGATTTTCTGAGGTTTATCGGCGATTTTTTTGCTTTTATCGGCGATTTTTCATAGTTTATCAGCGATTTTTTGAGGTTTATCGGCGATTCTCTATTTATCGCCTTGCTTCCCCTAAACAAAAAACTCTTCCCCGAAAGGAAGAGTTCACATTAAAAAGTATAAACCAGCCGGATCATGTCGCGGCACTGGATTCCGTTTTCAAAAATCGGTTCCGGATAATTTCGCGTAAAGAAATCCCGGTCAATCGAGTCGATGCGAAAGCCGCATTTCTGATACAGCATCAGCTGGTCGACACTTGAATTGCCGGTGCCTATTTCGACATTACCGAAGCCTAAGCGTTCCGCTTCAGACAATGCATGCTGGATCAGCCGTTTGCCATAGCCTTGTCCTCTCGCATCTTCTGCGACTGCGATATTCTTGATTTCCACGATTCCGTCCGTTAATGGCAATAAAACATATACTCCCATCAATTCATCATCGACAGCCGCTTCATAGACAAAGCCGTTGCTGCAGTATTCCCTGACAAGTTCTTCAGAAGGATCCGCTTCCAGCAGCAAGTTCATGGGCAGATCAGCACCATCATTCAGCAAGCGAATCTCCATTATTTCGGCTCTTTGAAACCTTGATCGATCAAATAATCTTCGGCATCATCAAACGTGCCGAAGCTTTCTTCCAGGTTTTTGCCGGTGTAGATATTCCAAAAAGGCTCTTCATAGACCAGATCCAGTTTCACATTGTCGCGGTTCGACCAGGTTTTGTCGTAAGGCGGTTCCGGCTCCAATGACAAATAATCCAGTGCATCAGCCAGGATGCTGCGCAATTCTTTTTCAGAGAATTCCCGGATATTGACGAAGCCTTTATTGTCCGCCTCGTACTGCGGCAAGTTGCCGACATAGACAAAGCCGTTGCCATTCGGATGCAGGTGATAGACGACGATTTTCTTGTCGTACAGGCTTTCTTCGTAATGGAAATTGACGCGCTTCATCGACACGTCTTTGCGTGCCAATTCCGGAAACGATTCAATGATTTCCAGTTTTTGCTCAAATGTAAGCATAGTGCATATACCCCGTTTCATTTTTTCATTCTTTCCCCATTATAGCATGGCTGCTATAAATCCTTCATTAACAGAAAAAAGCTGCTGGTGCACTCCCATTTCAGGTGCCCCCTGCAGCTTCAATCTATTATTCATCTTTATTTATGATCGCGTTTACGATTGCCGAACGGCCACCAGACCCCGCGGTCGAATGACACCGAAATTGCCGGAATGAGCAGCGGCAATACGACTAAGCCATAAAGCAACAGACCCGTCACGACAATTGTCGCAATCTGCACAAGGCTCAATACACCGGAAGGCATCATTGCACCGAACGTGCCGGCAAGGATGATGGCTGCCGTGATGATGACTGTTCCCATTTTCGCCATCGATGTGTACATCGCTTCACGAACCGAAATGCCGTTGAAAGATTCTTCACGGAAACGGTCGAGAAGGAAAATGGAATAGTCGACCCCAAGAGCCACCAGCATGACAAAGCCGAAGAACGGCACGGCCCAGCTGATGCCGTCAAAGCCAAGTCCGTTGACGAAGATCAATTCCGCAATGGCTATGGACGTATAATACGTCAGCAGCAATGAACCGATCATGTATAAAGGCATGATCAATGAACGGAACAGGATAGCCAGTACAATGAACAAGCTGACAAGCATGATGATGACTGTGTTTGTAAAATCGTTCGAAGAAACATCCTGCAAGTCGCTGTTGATGCTGGCGATTCCGCCGAACGCAACATCTGCTTCTTCAAGAGGTGTTGCCGCTATGCTGCGATTGACGGTGTCTTTAATTTCCGCTACGGTGTCGATCGCTTCCGGCGAATATGGATCTTCAGCAAGGATGACTTCCATCATCACGCCCGTTTCATCAGCGAATGTATAGCGGTCAAAGACCTGTTCGAACCCTTCTTCATCCAGTGTTCCTTCGGGAATGAATAAACCCGTCGCACGAACGGATTCACTATCGCTCATCGACTGCATCATATCTGACGCTTCTGTAAGGCCGCCTTCGATTTCAGCGAGTCCTTCGTTGGCGGATGCGAGACCTTCAGCTAATTGACCGAGACCTGCACCAAGCTCCCCTGTCTGGCCGGCTGCTCCTTGGAGGCCTTGCTCGATTTCAGTAAGGCCGCCGCTGATTTGCGTCAATGCGCCAACCGTCTGCTGGATATTTCCAGTCTGTTGCAGCCCCTGTGTAACTTGACCGAGCTGGTCGTTCAACTGGCCAAGGCCTGCCGCAGCTTCACCAAGTCCATCCGAACCGCCAGCCTGGCCGGCAATGTTGGCCAGATTGGTTTCAATTTCCGTAAGACCTGCCTGGACTTCGCCCAGACCGTCACGGGCTTCAGTCAATCCGTCCGCCAGCAAGCCCAATTGTTCGTCAACATACAGTTCCTCAATTACATCGCCCGTCGGACGTGTAATGGCACGGACTGAATCGACGCCGTCAATTTTTTCAACTTCACGGCTGACCAGTTCAAAATAAGGAATCGTATCTTCATCCGTCAGAGCATCATCGGATTTGAACAGAACCTGGACCGGCAAAGATTCGCCTTTGCCAAAGCCGTCTTCAATAGCGCGAAGGCCTTTCACCGATTCGTATTCTCCGCCGATTTCATCAACGGTGTTGAAAGACAGATCGTTATCATAAGTAAACAATAACGGTACAGTAATGATCGCTACAACCAACATCGACAATAACGGCCGGTTGATGGACAGCTTGCTCATCCAGATCCAGATTTTGCTGTCCGAATGCGAAGCTGATTTTTTTGAAGGCCAGAATAATTTTTCCTTCAAAACTGCCATGAAGAATGGCACGACGGTAAACAGGACGATCAGCAGGACGAAAATCCCGACTGCGACAGCTACCGCTGATTTAAAAATCGGAAATTCGGCAAAACCGATGGCAGAAAATCCGATGAATACAGCAAGTCCACTGATCAGCAATGTACGTCCTGCAGTTTTATAGGTATTGATGATTGCTTCTTCAACGCCATGCCCGGATGATAATTCCTCCTTGTAGCGGCTGAGCAGCAAAATACAGTAATCGGTCCCGATCCCGAACAGGATCGCCACCAGGAAAATTTGTGTATAGTTTGAAACCGGGAAGCCGAACCAGTCAATGAAAAACGCCACGATCGATTGGCTGAGCAAATACGTAATCCCTACTGCTACAAGCGGTATGAACGGTGTGACAAACGACCGGAAAACTGCCAGCAATAAACCGAAAATCAATACAACTGTAATGATTTCAGTCCGCTTCAAGCCTTCTTGGGCACTGATATTAACATCATTATTAATGATTGCTTCCCCTGTAATATAAGCCGTTAAATCTGAAGGGATGACATTCTCACGAATTTCATCCGCCACTTGATTCACTTCTTCATCGGAACCATCCAAGGTGATGGGGATCAGGATCGTTTCCCCATCTTCCGAGATCAATTGCTCTTCCAGCTCTTCACTTTCGACCGGATTCAATACGGATGTTACCGGTTCTCCGATTGCTTCGATATCGGCAACCATCTGTTCCAGTGTATCGCGCGTCGAATCATCCAGTTCCGAATCCATCGGCACGACAACTGAAATGGTTTGCGCGGCAGCTCCTGCATCCGCCAGAATATCAGCGGCCTGCTGTGATGATGCGTCGTCAGACAGCTGGAAAGATCCCGCTTCTTCCGCCTGCTCGGTCAAGTTCGGAGCCAACAGGAAAAGAACGGCTGTTAAGACGATTAAACCGATCAGGATCGGCCATTTGAGTTTTAATACTGTTTTCACAATTTACACTCCATCCATTTTTAGTATCTTCTTAAGCTTGCGGAAGATGATCAGGAACTCATCTATTTCTTTGTCCTCAATCTGCTCCGACATCAGCTTTTCAATGTAGTCGGTCAAAGCCTTGTCCGACTGCGCCAGCACTTCCTCGCCAGCGTCTGTTATCTCAAGCATCTTCGTCCGCCTGTCATCCGTTTCGGCAATGCGGATCAGCTCTTTTTGCAGCAGCTTTTTTATCCTGCTGGAAATTGCTGATTTATGTACGGATTGCAGCACTGCAAGACGGCTGGAAGTGACACGTTTCTCCTTGCTGATCAGTTTCAGCATCTGCATCTGTTCAGGTGAATACTCTTTCCACAGCGGATGATCGACTGATTTGATGACTTTTTCTGTACCGTAGACCATCACATCCGTGAAGAGATCCACCGCTTCCTTTATTCGTTGATCCAAAATAGTCTACCCCCTCAACTATTAACAGTTTAGGGGGTAGACTATTTTTCGTCAAGACATTACCATCACAAAAATAAACCCTCATGAATAGTTCATTCATGAGGGTCCTCTCAAACATCTTTTGTAGCTGTCTCCCTAATTTCCTGCCGTCGCGCATACACATTTTTGGCAATCGACTTGAGCACGGCGTAAGTTGGAATCGCAAGGATGATTCCCCAAAGGCCAGCAATGTTCCCCGCTGCCAGTATCAGCGTAATGACTGTTAAAGGATGAACATCCAGCGCATTCCCCATGACATTCGGCGTGATCAGATTGCCTTCGATCTGTTGGGCCACCAGCATGATGACCAAGACCCAGATTACTTTAACGGGATCCGTCACCAATGCGATGATAATAGCCGGAATGACTGCGATATATGGTCCAAGGAAGGGGATGACATTGGTCACCATGCCTATCAGTGCCAATAACAACGCATATTCGAGACCAATGATCCAATAACCGATCAGCAGCATGATCCCCACCAGGAAACTGACGAATAACTGCCCCTGGATATAAGATCTCAACGTACGGTCTATGTCCTGCAAAGTCTTGATAATCCAGGATTTTCGTTCACCTGAAAAGAAACCGGAGACGAACGGCACAAATCTCTTATGGTCTATCAACAGGTATATCAGGAAGAACGGCACCAGAATAAGTGTCACCAATCCCGATATCAAACCTGTTATAAAAGAAAGCATCACAGAACCGATATTGGATGCCCAATCACCGATGCTGCTTGTCATTCCATTGATTTGTTCCTGAATGCTGTCTGGCAGCCGGCTTCGTTGATCCAGCAGATATTGTGCATAGTTTTCAACATCTTCAACAATTTCCGGCGCATTGTCCACCAGTGAATTTACTTGCTTGGTCACCATCGGTCCGATCATTACATAAAAAAGCCAAAAGACTAATACAATAGCAAGAATGATGCTGATTATGGACGCCCATTTCGGCAATCCGCGCTTTTCAAGAAAATAAAGAATGGGACGTGTCAGGTAAAACAGCACGCCGCCCAGAAGCAGCGGCACAAAAATCGTTTTTGCGATAATGAACAGCGGGTCGAATATCCCTTGTACCTCTATAAATAGACGAATAATGACTAAAGCCAGGATAATTCCGACTCCTGCTTGGAACCAAAGTTTATTTGTCAAAAGTTTCCCTCCTTTTATTTCTTCGGTATACCCAGTTTAACATGAAATTATGTTATTATTGTTCTTTGTGAAAGCGAACTTTACAGTTTCTGTTGCGTCTATACCAATGCCCATACATAATCTTAAACATGCAGAAGGAGTTATTTTCAAATGGAACAATTATGGCTTACCATCAAATTTTTATTGCTTGGCTTATTTCAAGGATTGACGGAACCGATTCCGATTTCATCCAGCGGCCATTTACTGATCGCCCAATACTTCCTTGATGTTGAAATCGAAGGCAGCGTCTCCACATTTGCGCTGCTCGTCAACACGGCATCGCTTATCGCTGTACTCATCATCTACCGCGAAGATATC
Source organism: Planomicrobium sp. MB-3u-38 (assembly GCF_002836425.1). Taxonomy (NCBI): domain Bacteria; kingdom Bacillati; phylum Bacillota; class Bacilli; order Caryophanales; family Caryophanaceae; genus Planomicrobium; species Planomicrobium sp. MB-3u-38. Next base: position 83,651 of record NZ_PJBO01000034.1, read on the forward strand.
CAGCGCCTGATCGTCAACGGCCTGAGATTCTTCAAAGTAAAAGACGAAGAAACCACACGCGACTTCATGTTCATCGTTTACCTGGTGGTGGCCACCATTCCAGCAGCCATAATCGGTGTGCTCTTCCAGGACACGATTGATGATTACCTTTCCACTATCGTAACTGTCGGCATTACGCTGGTCATCACCGGTGTCGCGCTCTGGCTGATCCGCGACATCCACGGCAAACGCAAAGACGGCAACATGACGATGAAAGACGCCATCATTATCGGCTTGGCTCAATCGGTGGCACTGATCCCCGGAATCAGCCGCAGTGGTGCTACAATCGTCGCAGCCATGGCACGCGGCATCAATCAGGAAACAGCATTGCGTTTCTCTTTCCTGCTGTTCATCCCGATCAGTCTTGGAGGCGCCGTTCTCAGTATTTCCGATATTCTGAACGATGACAATCTTGCCACGTTGGCCGTACCTTACATCATGGCTTTCATCGGTTCACTGATCGCTTCGTACTTCTCCCTGAAATGGTTCATGAACATCATGGCCAAAGGGCAGTTGAAATACTTCGCTATCTACTGCTTCATCGTCGGACCGCTTGTCGTACTGGCATGGTTCCTGCTTAACTGATGAAATAAACGATTTGTTAGCTGACCTTTTGACAAAGGTCAGCTTTTTTATGTATTAGACACTCTTGTCATACGCTTCTGACAGGCAATGGTTTCAAACCCCCGATAATTTTTGTCGATTTTCAGTTTATGCCCAACTCTGGTCCGAATATGCCCAACTTCGGTCGAAATATGCCCAACTTCAGCTAGTTTATGCCCAACTTTCACTTAAATACGCCCAACTCGCTAAAAGCACGCCAAAAGAGCCGATCCGCTAAGCGGACCGGCTCTTTGCCACATTGTCTAGACTCCAGTAGCCCACCCCCTCGAGTCGCTTCGGTCTTGCCAGCAATGGCAAAGATCGCCAAAAAATTTATTGGGCTTTAATGCTGCTCCTGCATCGCTGCGCTGCTTCGTCGCAAATAGATGGCTCAAACTTCCTTTTAGCCATCTATTGCTTGTCGGGGCTTAACGGGCACTGTCGCTTTTCTTTATTATCTATTAAAGAAATTAGCTGTATAAAACGGCTGGTTGTCGCTGTTGAAAGCCGCACCGACACCAAGATAGCCAAAATCCGGTTTGACGATATTTTCACGATGGCCCATGGAATTCATCAGCCCCTCGTGTGCGAAGATGCTGCTGTATTGGCCATAAGCGAGGTTTTCACCAGCGACGAAAAAGTCGATGCCGTCATCAGACATCCGGTCGAATGGTGACTCCCCTTCTTTATTGGTATGGCTGAAATATTCTTTTTCAGCCATATCCTCACTGTGCTTCCGCGCAGTCAGCATCGCCTGCTCATCCCATTTCAAAAGAGGCAGCTCCCGCTGGATGCGGGCAGAATTGGTCAACTCGTATAATAGGAATTCATAGCCTTCACGCAGATCGTCATCAGGTGCGGCATAGATTTCCGGCCGGTCTTTCTCCAGATCTTCATGGATGACCTGCAGGGCAGTCACTGTGTTTTCCTCATGGATATCGTAGAAAACCGTGATATACAGATCGCCGACTTTGAATAAATCGTATTCTTCGCGGGTGTCGAGAATGTACTGTACATTCCCTTTTTGAAGGCTTTTCAGCGGAACCCCCAATTTACTGCGTACTTCTTCTTTATTGGAGGTCATCGTAATGCCTTCAGTGGAGGAAATTAAATTCTGGTTGGTGAACATGCCATTGACATTGCCGTCTTTATCATAGGCCAGCAACACGTAATTCTGGAAATTTGTATGATAACTGTGCCAATCGGTTCCATATTCATTCTTCATCAGCCGAAGCGGCAACCCCACTTTGACCTGAGCTTCTTCTTTTGACATCCCAAGCGTCACATTATGGATGGCGAACAGAGAATCAGTTTCGGACAGTTCAGGTTTTTCGACAGCTTCCGGCATTTCAGCCGTATCTGACCTCACCAGTGATTGCAATTGGCTCGCGAAGCGTGTGGTAAATTCCTTCGCCTCGTCGAGCGCTTCTGTTACATCCGGGCCGTCAGCGAGATTTCCAACAGCGTTTTCAATGGTATCAAGAAAACTCAAATCCACATACTCGCCGACCGGTTCTTCCCAAAGCGGCCGTGCGAAAAAAACCAGAGCGACAATGACCAACAATAAGAATAATTTTCGCACGCGCAATCACCTCTTCTGTTCAGTTTAATCTCTCCATGCCGTTCTATAAAGCGAAAAGAACTTTGAAGAAAGAGGAAAACGTAATATAGAAATAAAAAGATAGATATGCCCTCTTTTATTTCCAAATAATTGAATTGAATCTTATCAAAATAAAAACTCTCTGCCTTTTAAAAGGCAAAGAGTTCATCTTATTCGATCGCTTGAATCTGCAGCACTTTGACCGGCAGGAATAATTCACCTGTATCAGCATAAGTGATGTTCACTGCGTCGCCGGCCTCGAGATAAATCGCCAGCGGATTGCTTTCAGATGACACGATATAATTCGTTCCGTCCTCAAGCAGGAACGACACAATCGTAAAGTCGCCCGTCTTTTCCTTGAAGACACGCTCGACAGTACCTGCGGCTTCCGCTTCAGGTGCCTCCGACGCGCCATCCACTATGCTGCCGCCTCTTTGAAGAGCAGTCTGATATAAACGCAGCGCTTCGTTCGGCGTTTCCGCAAATACGGAAATTTCCGGATTGGCCGCTGAGACGATGAAATAATTCTGCAGGAAGCCGTTGGAATCCAGGACCGGCGTCAACCAGCTTGCTTCCCCGTAAAAATTATATAGGACAGGCATTTCACCGGACCATTCCTTCTCGATGAATTGCTTTTCAATGATCTGCAGATTCCCCTGCGAATCCATATAGGAATCTTCCAGGCTTCCAGTGAAGAAAGTCGAAGAACCCGTGCGCGCATTCGTCAGCGAGTAGCCGAGCATTGAATCCACGCCTTCTTTCGGACTGGTGAAATCCGTGAAATAGTACATTTCCCCATCAGCATCGAAGATCGGGCTGACGTTCGCTTCCGTTCCTTCATCGGAAGGCAGCTTGACGTCTTTCTTGCTGAATTTGCTGTTCCAGAATCCATTCGCGTAATTGCCGTAATAACTGTTTTCAAGGCTGACCGATTCCGGAGAAACCGCTCCATCAATAAAACCAGGCACATCTTCCAGCGCATAATTCACGTTTTCACCGGTTACCGGGTCGACTACAGCGATCCCCTTCACATCAAAACCGTTTCGCGCTGAAATGAATTCTCCGTAAGACCGGATGTAAAAGGGTTTTCCTTCTTCGTCGACTTCCAATTGCGGCTCCCCGTAAAATACGGCTCGAGGATTTTCGCTGCGCATTTTCCGTTCGATGTTTTTCCCGAAATAGGACGAAGGTGTATAGTTCATTTCTTCTTTGATGAACTTCGGGTTTGCCGCGGCGTCTGTAGCGCTCATGGTGAAATAACCCGGTGTGGAATCGGCATTCCACCATTTAAAGAAACCGGAAAACTCGACCGGTGCAATATAGACATATTCGCCGCCCACTTTTTGGATCTGCAGGTTGCCGAGTTCATAATAACTGGTGTCCGGCACTTGCCCAAAGGCTTTCTTCATTTTATTGCGCGCAAACTGCGGAGGCACGCTCGCCGGTGTTTTTGTTTCATCGAACGCTTCGAGCTCGACTTCCTCTTTCATTTCCACTGACTCAAATTTTTCCGTCGCGTTGAACAGCGGGGCTGCCAGGATATAAGCGGCTGCCCCCGCTGCGCCTACCAGCAGCAGGGCTTTTGCTTTCTGCTCGGTTCCTTGGGCAAACATAGTGCCCAGAACCGCGGCCGCCAAAGCAATTGGCCATAATGATGTGAGATTGCGATCCACATTAAAAATATAATAGTATATTCCAATAGCAAGAAACGCCGTTACGAAGACAATGGCAAACATCGCAAAAACAGCAGAAGTGTTTCCCTTGCCTTCTCTTCTCCCTGCAGTAATCGGCGTAATGATAACTGCCGCCAGTAAAGCGCTAAGAGCGCTGAATAATAGAATGCTGCTCATAATAAAACCTCTCGTCTTTTTTAAAATTTTTCTTATATAGAGTTATACGGATACAAAGACAGGAAGTTTCAAAAAAACAGCCCTCTGCTATCAGAGGGCTGTCCTTATTTATTGCTTAATCTGTAATGACGGTTTTCTTCGGTGAACTGAACAGCAAAGTGAAGACCAATCCGACAGTGAAGGTGATCAGGCTTGTCACCAAAGTCATCGTATCAGAAGCGAATCCTGGGAATACGACAAACAATGAACCCAAGATCAGCCCGATAATGGCCGCATATGTCACATACGTAAAGTTTTCCAGCAAATAGCGGATTGCTTTACTGCTGACGATAAATCCGACAATGACACCGGCACCGATCGCCAATGCAACAGGAATATTCAAAGTGGACAAAGCGTTGATCGCTGTCGTATAGACTCCCAGCAGCAAAAGGATGAACGAGCCGCTGATTCCCGGTAGCAGCATTGCCATACTGGCCAGCCAGCCGGAGAAAAAGAGGGTGAAGAAGACCGGCACGCTCAATTGCTCGATCGGCGCTACATCTTCGTTTGTCCCGATGAACGCTGTTGAAGCCAAAGCGATTCCGATCAGGATCAGAACAGCGAAATGGCGTTTCGTGAAATTCTGTTTTACCTCAGCCTGCTTCATGATATAAGGGATGACACCTAATATCAGTCCCATGAAGAAGAACTGAGTCGCTTCGTAATGATGCTCGAGCAAAAATTCGATGACCCGGCTGAAAAGAAGCAGCGTCACGCCAACTCCGATGACGAGCGGAATCAAAAAGCCAAGGTGTTTTTTCCATTCCCGGCTGAAAAACCCGCTGATCGCTTCAAGCAGACGATCGTAAATCCCTAAAATAAATGCGATAGTTCCTCCGCTGACGCCGGGAATCAAGTCACTGATGCCCATTAAAATGCCGCGGTATATATTTTTCCATTCCATTTAGCCAATCTCCTCTGTTTAAAAAATCACATGTATAAGTATAGCATGCCCGCCCGGATATTCCTGCAGAAATATGCTGATGCCAAAGCGCTATTCTCCAATGATGCAGCGGGCGTCCTCCATGATTTCGCGAATCATTTCAGCTGCCGGCGATTTGCTGTTTATAAGTCTGAGTGATTGCCCTGCCCACAAGGACATGAATTCGCTGTTGCCTTCTTTAGCGGCAGCTGTCCGAATATCTCTCGTAACTGTATTATGAGACGGAAACGGCAGTGGCCGGGTTCCCGTTTCTTCAAATTCTGCCAGAAAGCGATTTTTTATGGCGCGTGCGGGACGCCCCGAGAAGCTTTTCGTTATTATTGTATGTTCTTCATTCGCATCAATGACTTTTTGCTGGTAGGCAGGATGCGTACCTGCTTCTTCAGCCAGCAGAAAGCGCGTCCCGATTTGCACGGCCTCTGCGCCGAGTGCCAGTGCTGCGATAAGACCACGACCATCAGCGATGCCACCCGCTGCAATGACAGGGATTTTAACGGCATCAACTATTTGTGGAACGAGCGACATTGTGCCGATCTGTGCACCTGCCGGATGAGCTTTGAGGGAAAATGTCCCCCTGTGGCCACCCGCTTCACTTCCCTGTGCCACCACTGCGCCAACTTCTGCTTTTTCAGCCAGTTGCGCTTCCTCCACAGTTGTCGCCATAGCGATTATTTGTATGCCCGCTGCTTTGGCCGCCTCCATCTGTTCCTTTTCCAATAAACCAAAAGCCGTGCTGACGACAGGCACCTCCATTTCCAGGCAGATGTCGAATTGCTGACGGCTCCAATCTGATGAGCTTGTGATGTGAGGTTCTTCAATCTTCATTTCTTTACGGAATGGAGCTAATGCGCGCTGCACCTCCACCAGGCGGGAGAAATCGTCTGTGTCTTTGGAGGCAAAGATATTGACCGCAAATGGCTTGTCCGTGGCTTTTTTTATGTCAGCGATGGCCTTGCGCAATGCTTCCGGCTCCATATAGGCCGCCCCCAATGTCCCCAGACCGCCAGCTTCACTCACAGCCGCAGCCAGCTTGGCAGTTGCTGGGCCTCCAGCCATACCAGCCTGGATGATGGGCACGTCGATGCCGAATAAATGACAAATTCCCGTTTGCAATGACAGCAAACCGATTCCCCCTTTTACTGATTGTATTTGCTAAAATAAGTATCACCCATTCAGCGGTATACATCAACATGGAACCTTTATCTTCGGTATACGTTCCATATAATAAGCAAACACAAGAAAGCGGGGTTTCACATGAAGGGGTTCCTTTCATTTTTGGGCATCACTTTAATCACCGTTGCATTTGGATCAATCCTGCTTTTGTTCTACGGCAACCCGTTGGAAGAGTTAAAGAGTCAGGAACGCCAGCTGGCCTATCAGGAAATGCGTGCGAATTCCTCGGATGACACAAACCGTCATGCAATCTCTCAATTATCAGCTGACAACGCTGACGATATATTTTTCATGGAAGATGGCCAAAGCTGTTCGAAGCTTTCTTTTGGCCAATAGAAAAGGTATGCGCCTGATTTGGCGCATACCTTTTTTATATTTTCATTCATAATTAGGGCGTTTCTCCATTCTTCAAGCTATTGCATTTTTAATCAGATGATTTTTCGAATGAAAAAAGCCAAATACATGCTTTTCGCAAGCGAAAAGCGACCGGGCAGAGATTTGTGATCGGCTACGGACACTTTGTGATCGGCTACCAACCATTTGTGATCGGCTACGGACACTTTATGATCGGCTACCACTCATTTGTGATCGGCAAAGGTAATTTCTCCTCAATTTGACTGCTTAACCCGATATTTCCGCACTTTTTGCTCACCGATTTTCTCCATGTCATATTTCAACAGGATTCTGGAAGCGGCATGGCGGGATTCCAACAGCGAGAATTCCCTTAGTTCGCTATTGGAAATCATGTGGCTTACCAATGAAAAGTATTCTTTTATTGTATTATTCATCGCCTGTGCATCAGCATGACCGCATATATTGCAATACCAATAAATTCTTTTTATTGTGCCGTTCCCAAAACTTCCGCATTTCACACAGCGAACACCTTTGATCAAAATTGCTGGATCAATGCGGTAATAATCGCAAAGAGAGATTCTTTTATAAGGAGTCTGCTCGCTTTCGATTATTTTTTTGAGCTTTTTCAGATTGACTGATGGCTGTTGGGAGCTTGCACCAAGCATGCTGTAGAGATAATCGTGAAGTTGATATGTCTTGCAGACGGGGATTTTCTGCGGTTTAGAGATGAATTCGCATTCTTTAGATGTAAAAACGATAAGACCTTTTACTGAAAGGTCCAGTTTCTTTGATTTCAGCCAAGCATCGAAAAAACGGATATTTCTTTTCAATTGGATCGCGGGGTTCTCCATCACCGTCTTTTTACCATCATTATCGTAACGGTAAAATTCGCCGGTGGAGTCGTCAAAATGGATTTTCCCATGAATATTTTTCGATTCAATGATGATTGCTTGCGAATGCGTCAACAATAAGCTGTCCATCTGAATCTTTACATCACTTCGGCTTAAACTGACATCTGGAAGGATTAGATGGTTTTCCTTCCAATTAAATTCAGCCAATTTTTTAAGCAGTTTCTCCTCCCCTCGCTTACCAGCACTTGTCCGGTGCAATTCCACTTCCAAGAATTTCTGATAAGAATGTTGTGCAGGCAATCGGCTGATTAGGGCCTCAAGCGCTTTTACCTCCGGCAATAAAACCGCATCAAACTTTCCCATTCCACACCCCTTTCATTCGGATACAGAAAATTATAGCATCTTCTCCTCCAGTTTTTTAAACTTTCAGAAAATATAATCCAATAAAAAAAACCCTGCTCAAAGTCCAACTGAGCAGAGGCAACACTATATTTCATTAAACTGCCATTCTGATTTTATTGCCGGACGGATCGCGCGTTTCCCAGTAATCCGCTGCTTCTGTCACTTCTGCGCCAAGTGCGCGGAGGCGTTCAGCGGTTTGGCTTCGCTTCGTTTCATCAGCGAAAACCAGTGTGTAGAAATCCAGGCCGGCTGCTTGTTCCGGAAGAGCCGGTATGCCGGTGCCGTTCCAGACATTGAGGCCGATATGGTGATGGTATTTTTGGTCTGACAGGAATAATGCCTGGCCGCCCATTGAAGTCACAATTTCAAAACCGAGACCATCCGTATAAAACTCTTTCGCTTCGTCAAGGTTTGAGACATGCAGATGGACGTGGCCCATTACAGTGCCTGATGGCATGCCGCTCCAGCATTCATTGGATAACGCTGCTTCCTGCACCACACCCTCAGCATCGATCGGATCGACCGCCATCGCCACTTCACCGTTGTTCCAATCCCATTCTTCCGAATCGCGGTCGCGGTAGATTTCGATGCCATTTCCTTCCGGGTCCGATAAATACAGCGCTTCGCTCACCAGATGGTCGGATGAACCCAAGCGAATCCCTTGCTGATGGAGATGCAGCAGAATTTTCCCCAGTTCTTTGCGGCTCGGCAATAAAATCGCGAAATGGTATAAGCCGGCGTACCGATCCTGTTTCGGCTCCACCCCTTCACGGGCTGTTAATCTGATAAGGCTTTTCCCGTCTGTGCCCAGACGCACTTCGCTGACCTGTTCGGAAATCACTTGAAAGCCGATGATGTCCTGATAAAACTCCTTCATCCCCGCCAGATCCAATACTTTTAATCCTACTTCATCTGTATAAGTCACAGGTTTTTGGTGAAAATTCATGTTACAGTCCTCATTTCATTTTAGTTAGTTACTTTATGTAACCAATTTTAATTTAGTTACTATAAAGTGTCAAGTAACTTAATTCTTTTAAATTAGAAGTGAGCTGTGCTATTATATGAAGAAAGGAGTGAGCATTCATGGACACATCTGTCATCTGTCCCCGTTTCGAATCTGCCATTTCCATCCTCAGCCAGCGTTGGACAGGTTTAATCATCTATCAGCTTTTATCCGGTCCGCAGCGCTTCAGCCAATTGACCGAAGTGATCGGCATCAGCGGACGTCTGCTTTCCGAACGTTTGAAAAATCTTGAAGTCCAGGGACTCGTTTCACGCACTGTCTATCCTGAAACACCGGTCCGCATCGAATATGAACTGACCGAAAAAGGAAAATCACTGAAGCCGGTGATGGATGAAATCCAAAGCTGGTCCCAAGAGTGGATTGAAGCACCTGCAGAAACAAAATAAAGCGGCACATCTGAAATCCAGATGGCCGCTTTTTCTTATTTCATATTGAGAATATATTTTTCAACGGCCAGCAAACCGCGCTTGGTTTTCGCCGCAGAATATCCGCCTTCGAAGCGTTCAATCTGCTGATCATGGAGCCAGTAGGTCACCGGGAACAATTTATCCAGGAAATAGCGGTCATGCGAAACCGCGATAATCGTGCCGGGAAAATCCGCCAAAGCCTCTTCCATAACTTCTTTCGCTTCCAGGTCCAAATGGTTCGTCGGTTCATCCAGCACCAGCAGGTTATGGTTCATATGCATCAATTGCGCGAGACGGAGCCTCATCCGCTCGCCGCCGCTTAATTGCCGGACCGGTTGGAAGACCATATTGCCAAAGAACAGGAATTTCGCCAATAAATGCCGGGCTTCAAACTCGGAAACCGGCACTGCATCCCTGAATTCGTCTATGATGCTCCGGTCGTTGTCCATTTCAAGCGTATGTTGCGATAAATGGCCGACAGATAAGCTGCTGCCGGTTCTGATTGTACCGGCATCTATCTCTTCTTTGCCAAGTATCAGATTAAGCAAGGTCGTTTTGCCTGTTCCGTTGGAGCCGACAATTGCCACACGTTCGCCGAACCGGATATGGAGTGAAGCATCGTGGAAAAGGATACGGTCACCATAACCTTTCCAAACGTCTTCCATCAAAACCACATCCCGGCCGCTTCGCTCGCCGGATTGAAAATCGAGGGCCATCTGTTTTCTTGAAAGAACCGGCCGGTCGAGCACTTCAATACGCGCCAATGCCTTCTCCATGCTTTTCGCTCTTCTGTGCATGCCCGCATTCGGCGGATTGGCCCGGTTCGCCCATTCTTTCAGCCGCTTGATCGTTTCCTTCATTTTCTGGATCTTCTTCTGCTGATCCTGGAACTGTTGGAACTCGATCAACAACCGAGCTTCCCGCTCTTTCACGTAAGCGAAATAATTTCCCGTGTATTGGATCAGGTCCCCCTGATCCAATTCCCATATATGCGTAACGGTCTCATCAAGAAAATAACGGTCATGCGAGACAAGGACGACAGTCCCTTTATAATGGCTGATGAACGAGCCGAGCCACTCTATCGCTTCCAAATCAAGGTGATTTGTCGGTTCGTCCAGCAGCAACAGATCCGGTTCCTGCAGCAATAATTTTGCGAGTCCCACTTTGGTGCGCTCTCCGCCGCTCAGGTGATCCCAGCTTTCATGCTTCAAATGGATTATCTTCAAACCGTTCAATACCTGGTCGATCCGGACATCGATTTCGTAGCCGCCGCGCCGGATAAACTCATCCTGAACACTGCCGTAACGTGACAGCAGCTTTTCCAGTTCCGCCGGCGCTGCCGTTTCCATCCGCTTCTCCATCATCTTCAATTGCTCCTGGGTTTCAGTGAGCTCCGCAAATACAGCAGTCAATAAATGATGGACCGCCATATCCCCCTGTTCATCAGGGGTCTGTTTCAAAAGACCGACGACACTCCCTTTTTTCCAGGTCACTGTTCCTTCTTCCGGTTCAAGAGCGCCGGCCAGAATATTAAGCAACGTCGTTTTCCCTTCGCCATTGCGGCCGACAAGACCGATTCGTTTGCCTTCCGCGACTTCCCCTTTTATATGGTTGAATAATTTATGTGTGGCAAAATGGCATTGTAAATGTTGAAATTGGCTGATTATCATAGTTCTCTTCCTTTCGTCTATGGAAGAGACGCCGGCCAAAACAAAAAAGGCATGCAAAGACGCATGCCTTTTGGTAATTCCGTTTGCAGGCAGATGTCTCTTACTGGTAAATTTCACGTGATTCGATTAGCTGAAAAAGGACAGACTCCTCCCTTGCATCGATTCCAGTGAAAGTGACGCCATGCAGAATGTAAAGATATTCCTGACATTCCGTCATGCGCTTACCAGTTTGATTCATCATACCCACCTCCTTCGTTCATTTGTTCCATTTTACCTGAAACCGGCGAAACCGTCAATCTGAAATCAGAATATTCCATACAGTAAGATATTGCGAAAACAGCCGGCAGGATCATCCCCGCCGGCTGTTTTTGATCGAACTGTCATCTTTGAATGACTGGAGGATATCCCCGGTCCAGCCTTTGCTTTTCAGGTAATAATAGAGTATGCCTGTCGATACAATAATAAGGATCAGCGAAGCAAGGTAGCCGAATGTCCACTTCAGTTCGGGCATATGTTCGAAGTTCATGCCCCACAGAGCGCCAAATGCCATGACAGGAGTGAATAACGTAGTCAGCACCGTCAGTGTCTTCATGATTTCGTTGCCCCGGTAATTGGCAACGACATTTTCCATGTCCACCATATTATTCACTTCATCCTCGTAAGCGTCGATCAGCATGCTGATCCGGTCGATTCGTGCGGCAGTCCGGTAATATTCAGGGCCATCCGAGATTTTCCTGCCGAAGGTTTCGGGCATCACCAGTTTCATTTCGACAAATCCAAGAATGATATTCTTCCACAGCAAAATTTCATGCCGGATATTTTCGATTTCCGCCAGTGTCTGTTTATTATTCTGCTCCCTGATTTTCCATAGCAGATTGCGGAGCCTTTCTTCAAAACCGTCAATTTTATGCAGTAAAGACCCCGTCATCGCGCCGAGCAAGACCATCAGCAACTCCAAAGGCGTCTCGGCATGGTCCATTTGCTGAAGAATTTTTTCTTTGTCCATATCTTCGTCTTCATCATAATCGAGTTTATTCGTCAGCAAAATTTCTGTTGATAAAAAGAAATGCAATGTCCTCAAGTCATTTTTATCGTTGGGGTTCTGCCTGTAAATCAATGATCCCCAGATCGCTTCTTTCCCTCGCGTTGCGGTGTCGGCGTGGAGTATATTGACTGTCATTTCCTTCGATTCATCGCGCCAGGAATGGCTGCGTATGCTTTCCGGCAATAACTCCATAAATCCTTTTTCCGCTTCGGACTCTTCTTCATGCCAAACCGCATGTCTGAATGTATATTTCGGCACGGCCACCCCTCCTCCATTGAACAACAGTTTGAGTATGTAACAGCTAAAAAAAGCAAGTCCGCAAAGACCTGCTTTTCCAATCATCATTAATTTTGGTCTCTATATTTTTCATTGGAGTTTTCTTCATACTCCAATTCACGATCCGGCATCGGATCCATTTCTTTATCTTTTGGCGCATTTCGACGGGGCTCGACTTCAGGAATCAATTCTTCACCTTTGTGATTTTCTTTATCCTTCTTCATGCCTTCCCCTCCTTAAAAAATTCCTTACTATAATAAATTACCCGCTTCCCGAATTTCTAACCCTTCACTTAACAGAAACAAAACCGGTGGATTCCACCAACTTCTGCCCCTCTTCCGAAACAATCCACTCAATGAAGGCTTCTGCATTCGGATTGTCAGACCCTGCCGTTACCGCATAGAATTCCGAAGCCATCGGATATTCATCGGAACGAATCGTGTCAATGGTCGGCTCTACACCGTCAATCGCCAACAATTTGATTTTATCGTTCTGCACCATATCCACTGCGAAGAACCTGAATGTATAACCAATGGCATTCTTATAGTTCCTGTAGCTTGCCACTTCACTGATGATGCCGCCCATACCCGAAGCCATTTCTTCTATTTCCGGCTTCTGGACAGGAGTATCACTCATGAATTTCAGGAAAGTGGTCTGGCTGCCGCTGTCGACCGGCCGTTGAAAAGCATGGATTTCATCATTCTTCCCGCCAAGTTCTGACCAATTTGTCATTTCCCCTGAGTAGATCCCCTTAATTTCTTCGCTCTTCAAACCGTCAACCGGATTTCTCGAATTGACGAAAAAGACAAAAGCTTCCCGGCCGATCGGTGTCATTTTCAGTTCAACCCCCAAGTTCTCGGCTTTTTTTAATTGGCCACTGGACGGGCCGGCAACGAAAATGATATCTGCCTTGCCTTCGATGAGTCGGTCATACGCTTCAGGAGTAGTCGTGGAAACTACTTTGCTGAAAGCGGGATCATAAGGCGGATATTGTCCTCTTGGATAGACTGCTTCAGTAAATGCAGCATACAGCGGATAAAGCGCTGTAGCACCGTCAAGCTTCGGCAAGTCGTTTTCTATTTTAAAACTGGATGGTGAATCCGGCTGCGCCAATTTTTCGCTGTCTGTAAAAGGCTCATATTCATAAAGATCCACTTCCCCGTCGACCTTCGCAAAACTTTCCTTATAATAATGGGGAACAGAAAATGCAGCTCCAATCAATAGACAAAAAGCGATAATTCCTGTTGCAATTCTCTTTCCATTCGGCTTTTTATACAAATCTATATCTACAAACAGATACAGCAGCCACAATGAAATTACGACAGCAATCACAAGGCCGATAAACTGGAAGTCGCCATTCAGTGCTACGATCAGCAACACCGGGAGTCCCATCGCCCCGATCAAAGCACCAATAAACAACGCCATCATTATGCGTCCGAACATCTCCAAAATTTCCATCCCCCATATTCCATCTCTAATTTTCGATTACAGATTTGATCAGTGCCGCTTCGTCAGGATCTGCGAGGTTCAATGATTCCAGCTCTTCAATCGGCTGCCACACAATATCCTGAATCCAAGGATCTTCTTCTGGCATAATGATTTCGCCCCTGAGAACCTCCACCAGAAAATAATGCAACTCTACAGATACATCAGCGTTGTCAAAACTGTCATTTTTCACTCCCGCGCTTTTAAGCACTCGCACCTCCAGCCCAGTCACTTCAAAGAATTCACGAACACAGCTTTCTTCCAGTGTTTCGTTTCCTTCCGGCGGTCCTGAAGGCAACCCCCATTTCTTTTCCTCTTCCGGCGGCCCTTGCAAAACCATCAAAACTTCCTGCTGCCTATTGAAACAAATTCCGGCAGCACCTTTCCAATTCGACATCTCCATCACGTTTCACCTCTGGCGTTTTTTTCGATGCGGGCAACCAATCTTTCTTTGCCTGCAATGTATTGTTCGATATCATATGGGAAATCATGTGCCAGTTTCTTTTTCAAGATACCATATTCTTCCGCCTCTTGGGGATTTTCCCTTAAATAATTCCTGAATGCTAAATGCCTGTCTATTTCAGGATTCCCTGCGGCATAAATATGGACGTGATGGGTGCGTTCATCGCCGCCCCGCTGGAAATACCTGCGGCCAGGCAATCCGTTCTCTCCTTTTGATTCATAGCCCCGCTTTTCCATTTCACTTATCAATCCGTCAACAACTTCTATTTCACGTACCACCGGCATCAAGTCAATCACCGGTTTAGCCGCCATTCCTTCTATTGAAGTGCTGCCAATATGATGAATTTCAATGCATTCCGCTCCGAATAATTCTCTCAGCTCTTTTGCCGCAAGCTGAAACTGCTGTCTCCATTCGGGCTGGTAATCTGTTACCGTCACTTTTCTCATATTTCATCTCTTTTCATTTTTTATAAGCGAGTTGTTATTTCAATAGTATTGATTTATATCTAATTAATCTATATGCAAAATGAAAAAGCTGCCGAAAGTTTCCGGCAGCTTTCAAATTTACACTGATTTATTTCGCTTCTTTGGAGAATTCATTATCCAATACAATATGATGTGTAACATCAGGCATACCGAGATCGCCGGAGAACCCGTTCGCCCTGTAAAAAGCGTCCGCAATGGATGAATCAGTCCGGACAACGATTTCACTGAAATGGCCTTGTCCATAATTTAAGATCTCTTTCAGCAATTTCGTGCCTATGCCTTGTCTGCGTGCATGCTCAGAAATATAAAATCTTCTCAGTCTGCCGATTCCGCTTTTATCCGAATAAGGATCTCTGTTCAATCCGCCGATTGCCACCAATTCCCCTGCCGGATCCCATACACCGTAAAGCACTTCACCGGCTTTATTGAATGTATTGGTCCCATCTTCATATTGCTTGACCAATCGTCTCAGGAATCTGTAACCTTCCGCTTCGCTCTCCTCCACCAGTTTGGAAACATCCAACTTGTTTAAATCCTCAATCACTTTAATATCCATCGCCATGCTGCATCCTCCTATGGTACATATTTTTTCCCATTTACGGATTCTACTTCATTGCATCTTCGTTCTCTTCCAGTGTATCGAATTAAACAATTGAATTCCACTAAATATCGGAATCTTCTTACAAATTAATCATCCGTTTTAACACAAACCGGTTTTTTTCCATAAAAAAAGGCCAAGGGAATGGTCACCTCGGCTTTGTAGCTAGTTTATTCTATTCAAGAATTTTGATTGTTACGTTTTTGCGGCCCCATTGAAGAGCTGCATCTCTTGACGGGATGAACACGTCAATTTTGTTTCCTTTGATAGCTCCGCCAGTGTCTCCAGCGATTGCTGTTCCGTAGCCTTCAACCCATACTGTAGATCCAAGTGGAATAACTGTTGGGTCAACAGCGATTACTTTTTGGTTCGGGTTCGCACGCAAGTCGATGCCAGTTGCAGTAACACCTGAACATCCTGTGCAGAATGCTGTATATGCTGTTGCAGATACTGTCATTTCTTTACCTGATTGTGGTGCTTTAGCAGGTGCAGATGATTGTGCCGGTGCAGTTGACTGCGCTGGCGCTGGTGCTGAAGTTTGTGAAGTCGCCGGTGCTTTAGGAACGGAAATTGCTGTTCCGCCGCTGACTACCAATTTGTCACCAGGATAGATCAAGTGGCCTGTTATGCCGTTCCAGCTCATCAGCTGGTCTAAAGAAATGCCATGATTTACTGCGATGCGGTATAACGTGTCACCGCTTTTAACTGTATAAGATGATTTCTCTGTTGCTGCTTCTTGCTTTTCTTCGCCAATGCTAAGTTGTTGTTTCGGGAAGATCAAATCTGACGAAAGATCGTTCCACCCTTTTAACTCACTTACTGATACATTGTTCGCTTGTGAGATGCCCCACAGAGTATCACCGGATTTGACTGTATACGTTGAATCAGCGCTTGCCGTTGTTGCCGCGCCTACACTAAGAGCTGCGATTGCCGTTAGTGTCACGATTTGCTTTTTCATATAATGAAATTCCTCCTTTTCACTAACACAAGACAAACTATAACACCTAAACATTTCAGGACAATGACAAAACGACAGTTCTAATTTAACAATTACGTTACGTGAAAGTGCCATATATTACAGCTTGTAATAAAACTATTTATTCGGGGTTCGAGATATTTTACTGTTTTCCTTAATTCCCCATTTCATTATTTGCGTTTACCGCTGCAGAAAATAGGCTAAAGCAAGTAAGAAGCAAACCCTTTATACATAGCATCGATTTGCGTTTTCAGGGGTTTTTTGCAAGAATACAGTTCAGCTGTAATTTTGAAGGTTTTGTTTGGTCAGAATATTTCCAGCAGGTATTCCACTGATCAAATATCCTTATTAAAGGAGGAGTCAATTTGAGAAATGTTACATCCGTGTTCTGGATTTCTTTAGCAACCTGTATTGCCCTTGTAGCTTGGGGCTTCATCGCTCCCGAAAACTTCAAGGAAATGACAGGGAATCTGACGGCCGATATCTCAAGCGTGTTCGGCTGGTACTACTTAACCACTGTTTTCATCATTCTTGTTTTCTGCATCTACCTCATCTTTTCACGCTTTTCTTCTATTAAACTGGGAAAACAGGACGATGAGCCGGAATTTTCGCTGCTTTCCTGGTTTGCCATGCTCTTCAGTGCCGGAATGGGAATGGGGTTGGTTTTCTGGACCACCTCAGAACCGATATCACATGCTTTCATCAGTGCTCCCCGTGCTGAAACCGGCACTAACCAAGCAATTACTGAAGCCATGCAATTTTCATTTTTCCATTGGGGCTTGCATGCATGGGCTGTTTACGGCCTGGTCGCGCTGGTATTGGCGTATTCGAAATTCCATAATGGCGCTCCCGGTCTTATCAGTGCTACCTTAATACCTTTGTTCGGTAAAAAAAGCATGGCCGGACCGCTCGGTAAACTAATTGATGTGTTGGCGGTCTTCGCCACCATAGTAGGTGTCGCTTCTACACTCGGCTTCGGTTCAGCCCAAATCAATGAAGGCATGCACTTTCTGTTAGGAACCCCCAATACCTTTCCGTTTCAATTATTGATACTGGCAGTCGCAACTGTTTTATTCATCATCTCTGCCTGGTCAGGAATCGGCAAAGGGATTAAATACCTCAGTAATATCAATATGGTGCTCGCTTTTGCCCTTGTCCTCCTGTTATTGATTGTCGGACCGACGCTCTATATAATGGATACTTTCACAAACAGCCTGGGTGGTTACTTATCTAACTTCTTCTCGATGAGCTTCCATTTGGAACCATTGAATACCGATCGGCGCGCTTGGGTGAACGGTTGGACAATCTTCTACTGGGCATGGTGGATTTCATGGGCGCCTTTCGTCGGAATATTTATCGCCCGTATCTCCCGTGGGCGCACAGTAAAGGAATTTGTACTTGGCGTCTTATTCGTTCCTTCTATAGTATGTTTCATTTTCTTCGCCGTATTCGGTGCATCAGCACTGAACCTGGAGCAGAACGGGATTGCTAAGATTTCCGAATATAGCCTGGAAACAGCCACTTTCGGTGTTCTGCAGAATTACCCGCTTGGAACCGTGATGTCGATCATGACCCTATTCGTAGTCGCCATCTTCTTTATCACTTCTGCGGATTCCGCCACTTTCGTATTGGGCATGCAGACGACCGGCGGGATGATCAATCCTCCGAACCTTGTGAAAATCACATGGGGACTGATCCAATCGGCAGTCGCAGCAATCGTCATCTTCTCTGGCGGTACACAGGGATTACAGAATATCCTGATTATCGCGGCCTTGCCGTTTTCCGTAGTCGTCCTGCTGATGGGCATTGCATTCTTCAAAGCCGCTTCGCAGGATCCGTTGGTCAATAAAACCAAGAGAGTCAGAAGACAATAAACAAAAAGCATTTCCGCTTCATCAGCGGAAATGCTTTTTGTTTTTTCGTCATTCTTGTCAATTAATCACCGTTTAAGGCAATAACGTCTCCGATAAATTGAATTTCGCCGTCCTCTACGATCAGGCCATCTCCATCATTTCCCGCATAGACTATGGTTCCGGTTGCTCGGACATAGTCTTGTACCTGCTCCTTAAATGTCTCATTCCACCGATTATAATGCGGAAGGAACTCAAAATCGACGAATCGCAATGCTTCCAGCGTTTCACCGGAATCATCAGCATACAGCTGAAATAATTTCGTCGACTTGCCGAATTGCACAGCTCCGGCGCTTACTCCCGCCAAAACTCCACCTTGATTGAAATACGCCTTTAAATGTTTGTCCATTCCCGTGCGACTCAAGGCTTGATGCAGTTCAATCGGATTTCCAGCAGAAAGGTGGATGATGTCACATTGCAGCAATTCATCAATTTCCCCCGAATCAAATTCACTGTACAGGTCGAAAAACATCATATTGCGAATTCCATAGCTACGGTAATATTCCGCTTTTAACGTGTAATACTTTTGTTCTTTATCTTCCGTGGAAGGAATATAGGCTATTTTGGCCGTTTCTGGGTCCAAGCCCTCCAGAAGCCGTTCATCCAGCCTTCTATTCCCGGGTGTTTCAGCTATCTGATCACTGTAAAAGAAAAGTTTCCCCATATTAACCGCCCTTGTCATTAAGTTATTGCTGGTTGTGGCATGAATGTTTTTTACTTATTATAACAATTTAGTTAAAAAGAAAATATTGAACTGAAGTAAGATTCATCATGGCTTTTTGATTTATTTTGCATTTCCATTGAAGTTCTTCAGATTTTTAAGCCTGTTAGGGCAGCATTCTTCAATTTAAGCGATTTTTTGTATAAAAAACTTAAACGCACAGCTTAAAATGTCCGGCAGATGAGTTTATGATCGGCTACGGGGCGTTTGTGATCGGCTAGCAGCTGTTTATGATTGGCTACGGAAAATTTGTGATCGGCTAGCAGCTGTTTATGATCGGCTACAGGATTTTTCATTGTCCTGCGCTACTTCAAGAGCCCTTTCGATTAAATCTCCTTCGCCTATAAAAAAACATTCCCGCAAAAGGCGGGAATGCTCCTTATTATTTAAACACGCTCGTACTGTGAAGCGGTTGGACTTTGGATTTCGGATCAAGATAAGCTTTGGCGTTATTGATGGCCGTCGGCGCTTCACCAAATCCTACTGCAATCAATTTCACTTTACCTTCGTAAGTGGCTACATCTCCGGCAGCATAGATGCCTTCGATGCTTGTCTCCATTTTGGAATTGACGACGACAGAGTTTTTCTCCATCTCAAGGCCCCATTCTTTCAACGGTCCAAGAGACGTAATATTTCCGTAGTTGACGATGACGTGGTCAACTTCAAGACGCTCTTCGTTGCCTTCTTTATCGATCAGTACCAATTCGCGGATTTCTCCATTTTCACCGACCAATTCCTGGACGCCATATGGCTTCATGACATTTACAGTTGATGCCATCATTGTATCCACATTGGCTTCGTGAGCCGTCATTTTATCGCGTCGGTGGCTAAGTGTCACCTGATCCGCTACATTTTCAAGCATCATTGCCCAGTCCACTGCAGAATCTCCGCCGCCAAGGACGACGACTTTTTTGCCGCTGAACAATGTCAGGTCCTTCACTCCGTAATGCAGCGTTTTTCCTTCAAACTCTTCAGCGCCTTCAACTGCCAATTTCCGCGGCTGGAAAGCCCCGACTCCCGCAGTCAACAGGATCGTTTTCGAGTAATGTTCCCCTTTATCGGTACGGATCACAAAGTGGTCTCCGTGGCGTTCCGCCGCTGACACTGTTTCTTCAAGGCAAATTGTCGGATCACCGTAGTTGGCTTGAACAGTCAGGTTATCCACCAGATCTTTCGCCAGTACTTTGGAAAATCCTCCGACATCGTAAATATATTTATCAGGATAAAGTTCAGTCAATTGGCCTCCGAGTTGCGGCAGGCTGTCTAGAATCTTCACCTTCATCTTGCGCATACCGCCATAAAAGGAAGCAAACAAGCCTGTTGGCCCGCCGCCGATAATCGTAATATCAAAAATTTCGCGTTCTTCCATTTAAAACACTCCCATTAGTATCAATATTTATATCCTATCATATTCTATCCTATTTCACGCTATTGGACTATTGACGGAGATATACGAAGGAAAATTCAGAATTCCAGCACGATTGAACTGCAATATGCCACTTGATTCGGTAAACTGGGAATTGTAGATTAAATGGAAAGGGTGAAGAACAGATGGATTTGGGATTGAAAGATAAAGTGGTGGCGGTCATGGCATCTAGCAAAGGACTTGGAAAAGCGACAGCGATGGAATTTGCCAAAGAAGGCGCCATCGTTTTCATTTCAAGCAGAAGTGAAGATAAATTGCGGGAAACTGCGGAAGAAATCAAACAGCAATCGCAGAACGATCAAGTCTTCTTCAAGTCGTGTGATATGACAGATGAAAAGGACATTGCGGATTTCTTTGCATTCGTCGCTGATAAAGCGGGACGCGTGGATGTTCTGATCAATAACACCGGCGGACCGAAAGCAGGCGGATTTGATGGCGTAACGGATGAAGATTGGCACAAAGCTTTCGACCAGAATCTGCTCAGTTACATCCGCGCATCCCGTGCTGTTCTCCCTTATATGAAAGAACAGCAATTCGGGCGCATCGTGAATGTATCATCTTCGTCGACGAAAGAAGTTCTGGACGGACTTATTTTATCGAACACCTTCCGCGCGGGAATGGTCGGTTTCGCGAAAACCCTGGCGCGTGAAGTGGCTGGCGATAACATCATGGTCAATACAGTCGGACCGGGCAAAATCTCGACGGACCGGGTAGCTGAACTCAACCAGATTGCCGCTGACAAGCAAAATCTGACGGTTGAACAGGTCGTTGAAAATACCGAGAAACAGATTCCGAGAGGACGTATGGGGGAACCTGAAGAGTTCGCGAAAATCCTTGTGTTCCTTGCTTCTTCCGCTAATTCTTACATGACCGGCCAATCACTGATTGTCGACGGCGGATTGCTGAAAGCGCTGTGACCGTCAAATCATTATACACAGACCGTCAAAATCGCTATACTTGAGAATGAACAAACCGAAAAGGAGATGTTTTTAATGGCGAAAAAAGGCCACATCCACATGGAAAACGGCGAAATCATCAATTTCGAACTTTTCCCGAATGAAGCACCAAACACTGTAGCAAACTTTGAGGAACTGGCTAACTCCGGTTTCTATAACGATGTAACATTCCACCGCGTTATCCCTGGCTTCGTAAGCCAAGGCGGCGACCCGACTGGAACAGGCGCTGGCGGCAGCGGCAAAACGATCAAGTGTGAAACTGACAACAACCCGCATAAACACCAGGCAGGCAGTCTGTCGATGGCACACGCCGGCAAAGACACTGGCTCAAGCCAATTCTTTATTGTACATGAGCCTCAGCCGCATCTTGACGGCGTTCACACAGTGTTCGGCCAAGTTGACGCTGCAGGCGTGGAAGTTGCACGCGCAATGAAAAACGGCGACAAAATGACGAAAGTACATGTGTTTGACGAAGAATAGAAAAGTGACGACGCCCGTTCAACTCTTCGGAGTCTGAACACAGAAAAGCGACAAACAAAAAATCCTTACCGAAATCTCGGTAAGGATTTTTTCTGTCTATAAAACTTTGCTCAAGAAAGCTTTCGTCCGTTCGTGCTGCGGATTGCCGAATAATTCCTTCGGAACGTTCTCTTCAACGATGTATCCGCCGTCGATAAACAGGACGCGGTCGCCCATCTCGGCAGCGAAGCCCATTTCGTGGGTTACAACCACCATTGTCATGCCTTCCCGCGCAAGTTCCTTCATTACATCCAGTACATCCCCGACCATTTCGGGGTCAAGCGCAGATGTCGGCTCATCAAACAACATGATTTTCGGGTCCATAGCCAGTGCCCGTGCAATCGCGACGCGCTGCTTTTGGCCGCCTGAAAGTTCACCCGGATAAGCCTGCGCCTTTTCGCGCAACCCTACTTTATCGAGCAGCTCATTCGCTTTTTTCTCAGCAGTGGCTTTATCCATGCCCTTCAGCTTCATAGGAGCCAGGACAATATTCTGCATCACGGTCTTATGCGGAAACAGATTGAATTGCTGGAACACCATGCCGACGTCCTGCCGGATTTTATTGATGTTATTCTTTGGATCGGTAATATCGACGCCTTCGATATAGACATGGCCGTCCGTGATCTCTTCCAGCCGGTTCAAACAGCGAAGAAAAGTACTTTTGCCTGAACCGGACGGGCCGATTACGCAAATGACTTCCTTTTCTTCGACCACTGTACTCATATCTTTAATAACTTCAAGGTCGCCGAATGATTTTTTTAGGTTTTCAACTCTGATCATAGTCATCGTAATACAAACTTCCTTTCTACAAAGCTCGCCAGCATGGAGAGCAAGTATATGACGATGAAGTAAATGATACCAAGAAGCAAGTAGATTTCAAACGCCTGGAAAGTCGCACTTGCCTGGATACGCCCTTCCTGGGTCAAATCTGCAACACCGATTACAGAAAGAAGAGATGTATCTTTCAAGGAAATGATTGCCTGGTTGGTGAAAGTCGGCAGCATCCGTCTGAATGCCTGCGGCAAAATGATGTGGCGCATGTTCTGAGTCGAATTCAACCCCAGTGAACGAGCCGCCTCCGTCTGCCCTTTATCGATTGATTGGATCCCGGCACGGATGATTTCCGAGAAATAGGCCCCGGCATTGATTGCTACGGTTACAATCCCGGCTGTGGTATTGTCCATCGAAATGAATTCCAGAGAGTTCAATCCGAAATAAATGAAGAACAATTGAACGATAAACGGCGTACCGCGAATCGCATCAACGAAAATCTTGGCTATCCAGTTCAATATCTTGAACGGCGACAAGCGCAGCAAAGCCATAAGCAAACCGATTAAAAATCCGATAATGATGGCGATGAAGAAAATATAAAGTGTAATCTGCAAGCCTTCCAGTAAATATGGCAAGGCATTAATCCAAGTTTCCATTCACGTTGCCCCTTCCATAAAAAAGCGAAAGCGTCCGTTAAGCTCTGACAGGCATAAGACGATTTGGCGAAGCGGCGTTTTTCAGCCGAATAGCCGAAGTGGCTTATGATCCCAAGAGCTGGGCGCTGTAGTCTGGACAAAATCCGCTCCCTTTAAAGCTTTCTTAAACTTAGAAATGTACAATTTCTTATCCTATAAAAAACGCAGCGCGCATCTGCGCGCTGCATCCCCTGTGTTATTCAGAAATGTATTTGTTCAAAATTTCGTCGTACTCGCCGCTGTCACGCAATGCCTGAAGACCAGCATTGATCTGTTCAAGCACTTCAGCATTTTCGCCTTTCAGCACTGCGATACCATATTGGTCACCAGTCAGGCGGTCACCTACAGTTTTCAGATCAAGACCACTTTCAGCAATCGCATAAGCGATGACAGGGTAGTCTTCAAGAAGGACATCCGCATTTCCGTTCGATACTTCCTGGAACATGGATGGGCTGTCTTCGAATTGTGCAATTTCATAACCATATTCTTCTTCGTTATCACGGGCAAATTGTGCTCCCGTTGTCCCGCTCTTAACCGCAACTGTTTTGCCTTCAAGATCTTCCATAGAAGTGATCTCCGAGTTATCCGATTGAACAACAAGCGTCAATCCTGCATCGAAATAAGGATCAGAGAAATCCACTACTTCTTTACGTTCATCCGTAATACTCATCCCTGCAATCGCAATATCCAATTGACCGGCCTGCAAAGCTGGAATGATTCCGCCGAAGTCCATCGGGTTGAATTCGATATCAAACCCTTGATCTTCAGCAATCGCATTGATCAGGTCAATATCAATCCCTGTATATTCCCCGTCCACTTCATATTCGAACGGCGGGTAAGTCGTATCTATTCCCACTTGATATGTTTTGCTTTCGCCGCCTTCAGTACCGCTTCCTTCTCCCCCGGAAGTCGATTCATCATCGGATCCACATGCCGCGATAAACAGCATCAATGCTAAAAGCATCACAATAAAACTGAACTTTTTCATCATATTTCCCCCTTTGTATAAATTAAGTACATTACTAATATATCATAATATTCTCAAAATTAATAAGATGATCATATATTTCTCTGTGGTCAGTCAGAACTTTGTGCAACTTCCCGTTTCTTTCTCAGCCTGATAAAAAGCCTGAAATTATGAACCAGTGTTTTTACAACGGCATACAGCGGGATAGCAATCAAAAGTCCGATAAATCCATAGAGGGCTGCTGCGATCATCAACAAGAGGATGATCGTCAAAGGATGAATATTAAGGCGGTTACCCATGATGTTCGGCGTAATCAGATTGCCTTCCAATTGCTGAACAACGAGCAGAACGAGTACAACTTTGACCGCCATCAATGGTTCGCCATTGACCAGAGCTACGAATATGGCAGGAATGATGCCCAGAATCGGTCCCAAAAAAGGAATGATGATAAGGAACATTGCAAAGATTGCCAGTGTCAAAGCGTAATCCAGTCCGATGATGATATAACCGATGTACATCAGCACACCGACAGTCATTGCCACCAGTGCCTGTCCGACGATATAGGCGGATAAAGTCGCATCCACATCGCTCAATAATTTCCTGCCTTCCGGTTTATGTTCTTCAGACAGATATTTCGTAATATGCGGAACAAGTTTTTCGTCATCTTTCAATAAGAAGAAAAGTATGAATGGCACGACGATGATGACGACTGCAATATTCACCAATGCAGTTAAGATGCTGGCAACATTGTCGACCAGCCCGTCCGAAGCGGATTGTATATAAGATAATGCCCTTGCGCGAATTTCAGATCCCTGGAGCCCCATGAATTCGAATCTCGCCATAGCTGTTTCGGATTCCTCTGTCACTTCCTCCACTTTTTCCGGCGCCAATTCCAAAAAGCTCTCTACCTGCGCCTTGACTGTAGGTCCAAAAAAATAGATTCCAATTGCAAAAATGGATGCGATGACAGCAAAAACAATGGCGATGCCAGCTAATTTCGGTACATAGCGCCTCAGCAGATTCACCAGCGGACGAAGCAGATAATAAAACAGGCCAGCGATTAAAATAGGCGCAAAAAGTGTAGTAATTATAACTTTGAACGGCCATAGCGCATAATCGATCTTGCCAAGGAAAAATAGGATGATCAATATCAGCAATGCGCCTGTGGCATACTCAAAAAATGGTTTTCTAATCCACAAATGGCTTCCTCCTCCCTCTAAATGAAACCGTCAAAAAGAGCGAAAGTAAAAATCTCTTTACTTCCGCTCTGAAAATCCATATATTATTTGTCTTTTTCCAATTCTTCAAGCTCTCTGTGTGTTTGCGGGAAAGCATTAGCCTGCCATTCATCACGGTAGGCCGAATCCAATTGAGTCAAACCTTTTTCCGCGTCATCTTCATCCGCTTCAACACTTTCGCGCTGGTCGATTTCCTTGCTGTTATGCATATGCACATCTTTATCGAGCGCTTCCTGCTTCGCTTTTTCCTGATAGGATTTATACACAAAAATCCCGGCTGCAGCCGCAAAAGCACTGGTCAATAATGAAATCATTGTTGAATTTTTCATCGAATCCCTCCAAATAAAACTTTATATTTCCACTATATAATGTTGTATACCCTTAAAAATTAAGTTTAATTAGGAAAAACGAAGATTTTTCATCTTCACAGTACATAGACGTCTTCATTTTCTTTCTGCCTGAATGTTTCAAGCTGTTTCAGCAGCTTCAGGGCAACACCTTTTGCTGAAGCCGGATTCTGGCCGGTTATGAGTCTGCCTGAAACCACTGTGCAAGCGGCCATGGGTACAGAAGCTTTTTTATAAAGCCCGCCTCGCTCCTTCAATACCTGTTCGAGAGAAAAAGGGATATGCTTATACATGCCCAGCGCTTTCTCTTCCACATCCGAGAACCCGGTTACGACATGGCCCGAAACCAAAAGCCGGCCATTCGAAAGCCGCACGTTCTGGATGCCGCTTGGCCCGTGGCAAACAGCGGCCACATAGCCGCCCTGTTCATAAATCTCACGGGTCAATTCCTGTAAATCTTTGTCGTCCGGAAAATCCATCATCGTACCGTGCCCGCCGGTAAAGTAGATTGCTGCATAATCTCCAGGATCCACTTGTTCAGGCAGCAACGGTTTTTTCAGCTGGACCATGAAATCATCATCCATATAATAATTCCGTGTCTGCTTATGTGTCACAGCCCCCACCAAGCTTCGCGGATCAATCGGAACCCGGTCAGCTGCTGTGCTGACGATATCCACTCCATAACGGTCTTTGACTTCATGGTAAAAATCCGTAAGTTCTCTCAACCATAATCCCGTTTTCTTCCCTTTTGGTCCCAGCGCCGAATGATTTGTCACGACAATCAATATTTTATCCATGCCAATCCCCTTTCGGATAATTTCCGTATTTTTTACATTATTCCCTCTTCAAAAGTTTTTACTCCCTGCAAATGAAATGAAAAACGATGGGACAGCCTATGCAAGGCCATCTCCATCGTTTAACGTGTTCCTATCTTTTCAATCAACCCTTCCAGGTTCATCGTGAATTTTTCATTGTCTTCCGGTTTGCGCTTTTTCGGACCTTTCATCCGGCCACCACCCTGACGGATCTTTTTGGCAATATGCCGGCCATGCAAAAGCTGGTCAATGTTCTCTTCCGAGTATAGCCTGCCGTTCTGATCAATCGGATAGCCCTGCTTTGCCAGTACCATCGCAGCCAGGCCATAATCCTGCGTCACGACTATATCCCCTTTTTTCACCCGATTGACCAGCACGAAATCGACGGCATCCGGACCCTTGGAGACAGTGACCGTTTCAGCGCCTTCCCTGTACATCTCATGTGACGTATCACATAACAGAATCACATCCATCTTATATTTCCGCGCAGCAGCGATTGTCTGATCCACTACCGGGCAGCCGTCTGCATCGATCAATACTTTTACCATCAGGCCTCTTCCCCTTCCACCATTTCATCGACCAAAATTTCAGCCGCTCTTCTGTAAAGATTGCTCATATGGACGAGCGACGCAATCAGCAGCACTTTATCGATCTCTTCGCGGTCATCGCCGAAATCCGCCGATTCCGTTTGCGCCTTTTCCATCTGCTGCTCCACATTCTCTTTGAAAATTCCGTCGTTGTATCGCTGAATCTCCAGATAACTTTCATAAAAACCGCTAAGATCGATTTCTTTCTGTGCCGCTTTTTCATTGATGCCCGCAAGCACTTTTTTTACATCATTGATCGATAATGCGCTTTTCATCTGATAAATCAAGTTGATTAACATTACATGATTCCGGGAATATTTTTTATTGGTCACCGGATAGAATAATTTCCCTTTGGCATAATTATTGATCATGGTCTTGGTCAGGATTTTCTCCTCCGGATTCCTCTTCGTTTCAGCAAAACCTGTATCAAACAATTGAATGACTTGATCAATGTACAAATCTATTCTGGGAATTTCTTCGACCGGAATTTTTTTCTCCAGCGCGAGCTTGTCTATTAACTGTTTGGCATCCGCCATATTCGAATCCCCCCTCATCAAAAGCGATTGCTTTAATTTTATACTATGATCACCGAATAGCCAAACTTGACTAGCAAAATAACTACTTATATTATATTAAGTAGTTAATAAAACTACGTAATGAAGAGGAGATATTTTATGGATACATATTTCAGAGAACCTTTTAACGCTATATCCCATCTAATCGGTGGTGTCCTTTCCATCGCGGCCCTATTAGCTATGGTCATCAAAGCAAGCTCCACTGGACTGCCGACTCTCCACATCGTGTCAGTCATCATTTTCGGTGCGAGCTTGATCTGCCTCTATACGGCCTCGACTGTTTACCACGCGGCAAAAGGGAAACCGGAAACCATTGCATTCTTGAGAAAATTGGATCACTCGATGATATTCTTGTTGATCGCGGGCTCATACGCTCCTTTCTGTCTGATTGCACTCGACGGCTCACTCGGCTGGACCGTATTCGCTCTGGTGGCTGTTCTTGGAATCAGCGGCATCCTCTTTAAAATGGTCTGGTTCCACTCACCACGCTGGCTTTCGACGGCTATCTACATTGTAATGGGCTGGATCATCGTATTTGCTGTTGTGCCTTTGGCAGAAAATCTGTCAGCGGTCGGCTTATCCCTATTGGTCGGCGGCGGTATCATGTATACAGTAGGCGGCATCATTTACGGGTTGAAACCAAACTTCCTGTCTTTCAAATACGCCGGCTTCCATGAAATTTTTCACATCTTCATCCTGCTCGGCAGCCTGTGCCATTTCCTGGCCGTTTATTACTATGTACTTTAAATGAAAAAACCAGCCACGAGATTTAACTTGTGGCTGGTTTTTAGGCTGTCGAGAAAGATCATCTGCTTCAATCATTTCGCTGCATATCTTTTAATGTCTCGAAGCTAGCGAAGCGGTGCAGAGACAGACGGACGCGTTCCGCAGGGAGCTGCCTGAGCCTCCTCGTGAGCTTCGCTCTCTGCGGGGTCTCAGGACTCGCTCTGTTTCCTGCAGGAGTCGCCGTCTGCTGCTACATTTTATATCTATAGAAGCAAGTGAATATTTTTCTCAAAAACAAAAATAGTTAAATTACTTCTTTATAGAAAGCGTTTCTGAGATATGGAACAAAACAGCGAAGACTCCCAGGTGACTAAGCGAAGTGCTGAGATCCACTCGGACGAAGTGGAACGAGACCGAGTTAGCTCAGCGCGAGCCACCAGGAAAGCGGAGCTGTTTTGTGGAATATCGCTTTCCTAATTTTCTTTTTCAACAAGCCGAAAACCAGCCGCAAGCGTTAACTTGTAGCTGGTTTTTTTCTATCCTTGAGTCTCCAAAGCACGCATCAGGTTTGCGTGGACTTTGATGTCTTTGAAATTGATGCCCAATGTAATGGCGGTCTGGGCAATTTCCGGACGGATGCCTGACAACACCGACTGCACACCGATGATTTTCAGCGACTCCATCACTTGGAAAATTTGCTGCGCCACCATGGTATCGATGATGGCCACTGCCGATAAATCGATGTAAAGCGTATCGAGTTGCTGTTTCACGCTTTGTTCCAGGGCGGTTTCCAAAATGATTTTAGCGCGGTGGGTATCGATATCTCCCACTAACGGCAGGATGCCGACCCCTTTTTTGATCGGAATGACAGGACTGCTCAGTTCATAAATCATCTGCCGCTGACTCTGGAGCATCCGCTGATCGGCTTCGTAATGCCGGATGGCGAAACGCTCGATAATGTAATCGAAAGAGTCGTTCAAGACTTCTGCCCAGTTTAACGCATCGTCACTGTTTGCATCAAAATCCTCATTGAAGAACTTGCGTACATAGCCCCAGTAGATTCCGCGGAATACCCGGATTTGCGCAATCACTTCATGCAATGGCACGGATTGGCGGGCACGTGCTGTCGCGATTGTTTCCACCCATTCTTCCAGTTCCACAAGAAATTCATCTTCACTTTTGATGAAAACGGAAGTCACCGCTTCTATAAAAGCATCATTCTGTTTCTTCAATTGTTCTTCCACCTGAGAAGAGACATTACTCGAATACATGGAGCCATCCGCTTTTTTCCGGCTGCCCAGCCATTCCTCCGTCAGCTTTTCTTTATTGCTAAGTATGTAATTATATAATTCCTCATTTTTTTGTCCCATGAAAAACAAAAACCCCTTCTGCTTGCAGACTATCTTTTCAGTATAATGTATTTTCCATATTAAATAAAACCTGACCCGGTTCAGCTTCTTGCAGAACCGGCAGTTCTGGCGCTTATCCATTTATAATATACACCGATCAGCAAGACAAAAATCGCCAGGGTCAAATACAGTTTCGAATAGCCGAGAGCAGAAGCCATCACGCCGAGGGCAACCGCTCCAATAGCAATACCGGTATCATAAAAGGCGAAAAAGGTGCCTGTAGCGTATCCGCTCCGGTGTTTATCGGCAGCCTCGATCGCCAGCGTCTGAAAACTCGGCAGCAAAGTCCCATACCCCAATCCGATCAATGCCCCCGACAACAGCAGCATCCAGGAAGATGTCGTATAACTGAGCGTCCATAAGCCGATGGCGAAGACGATGATTGAAGGAATGATGACATAATCCGGGCCTTTTGCGTCAAACAGCCGCCCAGTAAACGGCCGTACCAGCAGCATCGCCACTGCATAGACGACGAAGAAGAAACTCGCCGTCTGTAAAAGATTTAGCGCATCGGCATAGACCGAGATGAATGTGATGATGCTGGCATAAGCGAAAGAGATAAGGAATCCGACACTGGCAATCGGCATACTTTTCGTTTCCAGAAAATTGCTGAGGGCAAGCTTGCGCCGA
This sequence comes from Planomicrobium sp. MB-3u-38, assembly GCF_002836425.1. Classification (NCBI taxonomy): domain Bacteria; kingdom Bacillati; phylum Bacillota; class Bacilli; order Caryophanales; family Caryophanaceae; genus Planomicrobium; species Planomicrobium sp. MB-3u-38. The sequence goes on from NZ_PJBO01000034.1 coordinate 114,226, forward strand.
GCCGCTGTTTCTTTCGGTATCTTCTGCACCTGGACCAGCAAAGCGCAGACAAAACCAATAACCATGATTGCCCCGAAAATGATGAAGATAACCCGAGAGGACACCAGCGGCTGCAAAGTCAGCGCGATGAACGGTCCTGCCACCACAGCCAGGTTCATGGCAATGGCATAATAACCCATGCCTTCACCGCGGCGCTCAGGCGGAATAATATCAGCTGCGATTGCACCCGCCACCGTGGTTACAAGGCTGAACCAGATGCCGTGGAAAAAGCGCAGAAGGAGCAGCGCCGCAAATGTGCCGATGAAGATATAGAGAATCGTACTGATGGTAAACATCAGTACTGAAAACACGAGCACTTCTTTATTGCCGAATTTATCGAGAATCATTCCCGCAGCCAGACGCATGATGATGGCACTGACCAGGAACACGGACGTGGCCATGCCGCCTTCCGCCACCGTACCGTTTAAATCTTCCAGCACATACAGCGGCACAAATGTCAGCAACGCGTAAAATACTGTAAAAATAAAAAAAGTGCTCACAGATATATTGATGAAGCTTTTTGTCCAAATCGGTTTTCTCTCAATCATTTGTTACATCCTTTTCAGTCCGCTCTGCAGAATGGATCTTTTTCAGCAAAGCTTTTAATTGCTGCTGTTCTTCCCTGCCTAAATACGAAAGCATGCCATTTTCAATCGCCGTGACCCGTTCTTCGATTTCAGCAACTTTCGATTCTGCCTTAGCTGTCAGGCAGACAATGCGCTGGCGTTTGTCGCCCCCTTCTTTCCGTTCGGCCCAGCCGCTTTCCTCCAGCTTTGAAACGGTCCGGGTAACGGTCGGTGCCTCCACGTTCAAGTACTGCCAAATTTCCTTTTGTGTCATCGGGCCAAATTGCTTCAAGCAAAATAAAATCGACCATTGTGCACTGTATAATTCATATCCCTTCAGAACCTCATTGACTTCTTTAATCGCCAAGCGGGATTTCTGATGGATTTCATGAAACAAAAGATTCTCCATGCAAACCGCTCCCTGTAAATTATTTACCTAAGTAAGTATATTGGGTTTTACAGGGAAAGTAAAGGTTGTGTCTTGGGCTGTGAAGCGCTGCAACCTCATCGGGCAGCCACTTTCTGACATCCACGATAAAAAACCGGAGAAAGCAGCGCTTTCTCCGGTCCAGTAATCATAGGCTGTCAAATGACTTCATTACATCAAATAATAATTCCGTTCTTCTTGGCGTCAAATATCAATTCTTCACGGAATTTCGGATGGGCGATGCTGATCAGGCGCTTGGCGCGTTCTGAAATGGAGACGCCGTGGAGGCGGGCCATGCCGTATTCTGTGACGATATTATCGACATCGTTCTTGCCGGTCGTGACGACGGAGCCCGGCGCCAATTGCAGCTTGATGCGGGACAGGCTGTCGCCTTTGGCAGTCGACGGCATACAGATATAGCCTTTGCCGTTTTCCGCAAAACGCACGCCGCGTGCAAAGTCGACTTGGCCGCCGCTTGAAGAATAGTATTTTCCGCCAACAGTCTCAGAAGCGCATTGACCGAAAAGATCCACTTCTGTTGTGGCATTTATCGAAACGATATTCTTTTCTTTAGCGATTTCCCGTGGGTCATTTACCGTGCTGACCGGCAGGAATTCTACTACAGGATTATTATCGAGGAAATCATATAGCTTCTTCGAACCGTAGGCAAAAGTTGCGATGACTTTTCCCCGGTTCGTGAATTTACGTGTGCCATCGACAGCGCCGGCTTTCACCAGATCCACGACGCCGTCCGGCAGCATTTCCGTATGGATGCCCAGGTGGCGATGATCTTTCAGCATGCTGATGACGGCGTTCGGAACCGAGCCGATACCGATTTGCAGCGTATCGCCATCTTTAATGTCTTCAATGATCGATGACGCGATCAATAAATCCTTGTCACTGATCTCCCCTGCTTTTTCTTCAGATAAAGGTGCATGGTGCTCGACGAAACCGGCGATTTGGCTGATATGAATTTGGTTGTGGCCGTAAGTTCTCGGCATATTTTCATTGACTTCAAGTATAAACGGAACTTCCCCGACAAATTCGGCCACGTAATCAGCTTGAGTGCCAAACGTGAAATAGCCATGTTCATCCATTGGCGAAGCCACCGTCATGATCATGGACATTTTCGTCGTCTTTTTCAACATCTTTGGAATTTCATGAAAATTATTCGGCACTAACTCCATCTTCGCCTGCTGATAAACTTTGCGGGTCGCACCGCTCAGGAAATAGGATACATGCTTTAATTGTTCGAGCTCCCCTTTAATATAGCTGCGTTCACGCAAAGCCAGCATCTGATGGATCTTTACATCATTCAGCTGATCCGCTCTCTCTTCCAGGATATCCAGCAATTTGATCGGTTCGCCGTTGGCAATCGGGATGATGATATCGGCTCCTTGACCGATCAGTCCGACCACTTCTTCAGGATTCAATTTCTTCGTCATTCTCTTCACTCCCGCTTCTTCTGTTACCAACCACTTTATCATATATATTGCCTGCTTCCGTATTTGCAAACTTTCCCTTAAATTCGGTTTTTTCCAAAAAAAGAAACGCAGACCTATTGTCCGCGTTCCTTCTTCTTCTTCTTCGCCATCGTATAAAAAATACCGCCCAGGCCGAATGCCACCATCAGCCCCCACAAAACGAGCAGTACATAAGAGCCGGTTCCCACTTCATTGTTCATCACAGCATAAAGCTGCAGCAGGAAAAATCCAAGGCTGAAAAAAGCGATCAGCGCAAAATACAATATTCTGGATCTGTAGCTGAATTTATTCATCATCAGGACCTCTTTCCGTTCCTTTATAATTATTCAGAACACGACTTCCATCCAGCATTATTCCGGAATTTACCTGTTACTTATTCAATTCACGTTCCGTCAGGGTTTTAAACGCCTAAACAAAAATCTGCTATTTAATATGGAAGCTCGTTTTACTGAAGCCTTCCTTCGACTTTCTCACTTCCAGAATCGCCGGTATCGCCGCCTTCAATTCCTGGACATGCGAGATAACGCCGATCATGCGGCCAGACCGCTGCAGGTCAATCAATGTTTCAATCGACTTGTTCAATGATTCTTCATCGAGTGAACCGAAACCTTCATCGATGAACATCGTATCGATGGAGACGTTGCCCTGGAAGCTTTGGATGACATCGGCCATGCCGAGCGCCAGACAGAGCGATGCATTGAATTTTTCACCGCCGGATAAAGTTTTGACGTCGCGCGTCTGCCCCGTATAGGAATCGTAGACATCGAGGCCGAGACCGCTCTGTTTGCCCCGCGCTTCCTGCCGGTCGCTGCGGATCAGGTAGAACTGGCCGTTCGACAGATTGCGCAGCCGTTCATTGGCCGCCTGGATGATCTGTTCGAGGTATTCAATCTGCAAATAACGCTCGAACGAAATTTTGAGGCTGTTCTGTCCGCGGATCATATCGTGAAGATCCGCCACACGATTCCATTCCGCTTCGGCTTCGGCCGCTCCTTCAACAGCTCCGGTAATCTGTTCAATCAATACTTCACCTTTCGCGCAGCAATCTTTCGAATGATTCAGCTCCGATAACGCCTGTTCATAATCGGCTTTCAATTGCTCGAGTTCCGCTTCCGCCAGCGACAGGTCTTCATTTTTCCGACCGGCCAGCAGTTCAGTGAGTTCGCTGATCTGCTGCTGGAGCGTGTGGCAGTCCTGGTTGAAACGCGTGATTTGCTGTTTCATCTCTTCCATTTCGGAGTCGCGCATTTTCGCCCGTTGATACGCATCTTCCGTTTCGAATTCCGATTTATCCAGTGCCTGCTTGAATTCCGCTTCCGCTTTTTGGCGTTTGGCGGTCATTTCTTCAGCAGTGGTTTTCGAATGCTGCAAAGCCATTGCAGCTGAAGCCAATCGCTCTTTCGCTCCCTGGAATAATTCCTGTGCCGCAGCCCAGGCTTTTTCCATGTCATCCCTTTTAGTGATAGCCTGGTGGATTTCCTGTTCCAGAACAGCAAGCGAGCGCATCTCTTCCGGAATCGATGCCAGCTTTTCAGCCAGCACTGCTTTCGCAGATTCAGCAGATGATTTTTTCTCATTCATCTCCGTCAGGAGGAGCGAGCGATCCTGCTCCGCTGTCTCCGTCTCCTTCACCCCATCCGCAAGCTTCGTTTTCCATTCGCGCAGTTCTGTTTTCCAGCTATGCAAAGTTTGCACATCTTCCTGCAGTTGCTGTTTGGCTTGCTTCAGCAATGCACTATCTTTCTCTGCATCGGTGATTCCGCGCTCTTCCGCTTCCGTCTTCTTGCGGCTACACTGCTCTTCCAATGAAACAAGGCGTGCCGCAGCATTTCGGTAAGCATTATCGAGTGCATCCAAACGGGATTTCTCCTGATCCAGCTGCTCTTTTGTAACAGCCGCCACCGTCGCTCCCTGGTGTATTACAGGATGCTCGTGGCTGCCACAAACCGGACAGGCTTCGCCGTCTTTCAATTGCACAGCGAGGAGATGCGCCTGGTTGGCAAACCAGCTCTCTTCAATGAGTTTGTATTTCGTCAGCGCTTCGCTGTATACCGCTTCTTTTTGGTCCCTCACGGCTTGTTGGGCTTTCACTTCCGTCTGCACGGCCAGCAATTCCCCGGCAATGCGCAGACGATCCTCAGCCACCCGGAGTTCTTCCGGCTTGCTGTCAAAGCTGTCGGTTTGTTTTTCCAGTTCACTGACCTTCTCGGCAGCGGCTGTTTTCTGCTCTTTTATATCGGCCAATTGCTTTTCGATTGCCTGAAAACGCTGTTCGGCATCCTGGAATGCGCTGCTCAAAACAGCAACTTCTTCCTCTTTCGCCGCCAACTCCCGCACCTGCGGCAATAAGTGCTGAAGGCGCAGCACCTGATTCTGTGCAGCCGACCGCTCGTCGCCGCGGCCCTGCTGCTCCAGGAATTTCTCTTCTGCCGCCAGCTTCGCCTCCTCGGCCTGCTGTTCTTCATCCACCGCCCGTTCGAGCAATTTGTGTTTGTCCATTTCATTGGTTACAAGTTCCCGGTAAAGATTTTCGATATTAGCAATAAAACCTGCGCGTTCCGCCTGCTGCACCGCTTTTTCTTTTTCAGCGATTGCCGGCAGCTGTTCCGTCAAGGCGTTGTAGCGCTGCTCTTTCTCGAGCTTTTCATCAAAGCGGCCATTCCATTTTTTCGCTTCGTGAAAGCTATCCAGTTTTTCCTGATGCTTTTTGTACAGCGTTTCGTGCTGAATTTTGTCATCCGCGATTTTCGCTTTATAGAAAGCTGTTTCCAGCTGGAGTGCCGAAAGGATCTGGTGGATATTGCGCTGCTCTCTCCCCAGCACTTCGAACAATTCGGAATCCAGTTGCGGAAGCGAAGATTCGATGCTGCGCAGATGGCTGTTCAGTACCTGTTCTTCCAATCCATAGGCATCTTTTGCCGCATCGCGCTTTTGTTTCAGCCGTTCGCTGATCATTTTATACGGTTCTGTCTTGAAGATCCGGCGCAGAATTTCCTCTTTATTATCCGTTTCAGACGTCAATAGTTTACGGAATTCCCCTTGCGGCAGCATGACGATCTGGCTGAACTGGTTTTGCGTCAGCCCCAAAATCTCTTCGACCCGCTGGTTGATTTCTGAGACGATCTGCCGCTCCACACATGGCTTTTCGCCGTCTTTATGAACCTCAAAAAATTCATAGCGTTCACCAGTCGGGCTTTTATTCCCTTTTTTAATGTGCGGCATCTGGCGCAGAATCCGGTATCTCTGGTTATGTATCTCGAATTCCATCTCGACACAGGTATGCACGGCATCATCTGCGAAGTCACTCCGCAGATTACGTGTTTCACTGCGGTCCGAACCGCTTGCCCCGCCGTACAGCGCAAATGAGATTCCATCAAAAATGGTCGTCTTCCCGGCTCCTGTGCTGCCGGAGATAACGAACAGTCGATTTTCCCGAAGGTCATTAAAGTCGATCGTTTCCGTTTCTTTATAAGGGCCGAATGCCGTCAGCTTCAGTTTTAAAGGTCTCATGCTTTCACCTCTTCTTTTTCAGCAGGCTCTTCCTGCAGGAATTCCTGCAGCACTTCTTCGAAAATCGCCGCGGTTTCGTCCGACGCTCCTTCGCCTTTCACTTCTTCGTAAAATGCATGGAATAAAGACAGGGAGTCCATGTGACGACGAGATTCACCGTTCCCTTCCGATGCCTCTCTGACAAAGTTCTTCCGTTCGACATGCATCGCGTTCGGGTAGACGGAACGGACCTTCTCCATCGGAAACAGGACCGGCGCATCGTCCAGCAAAGTCACGAATACGAAATCCTCACTCACTTCGTGACGAAGGATCTCATCAATCATGCCTTCCACACGGCGCATATTGCGACGCGGCTGGAGCAGTCTTTTTTCAACGTTGGCATTTCCGTCGCTATCCAGCTCAACCACTAAATACCCTTTTTGATGATGCTCTTCCGAAATCGAATATTTCAACGGAGACCCCGCGTAACGGATGGTTTCATTGCGCACAAAATGGGCTTTATGCAAGTGGCCGAGCGCCGAGTAATGGAAGGCCTCCAAATGGGCGGCGCTGACATGCTCCGCTCCGCCGATCGCCAGCGGACGCTCAGAATCACTCGTGTTTTCTTCCTGTTCGCCGTGAGAAGTCACGAACGCATGGCCAATAAATACATGGCGCGCTTTTTTATCCCAGTTCGATTTGATGTTGGCAGTGATTGCTTGAAGAGCGTCATCATGCGTGCGAATTTCCGGATCATCGAAAATATAACGGACCATCGACGGATCGGTATATGGCACCAGGTGGAAATGAACTTCGCCGTGTTCGTCTTCGAGTACGACGGGCTGCGGGTCTTTTTGGACATGGCCGGCGATGTGGATGCCTTTATCCTTCATCAGACGGCTGCCGAAGTTGAGGCGCCCCGGGCTGTCGTGGTTGCCGGCGACTGCCAGTACCGGCGTCTCCAGCTCGAGCACAATTTTCGCAAGCAGCTCATCAAGCAGATTGACGGCATCTGTCGGAGGCACGGCGCGGTCGTATAAATCGCCCGCGATAATCACCGCATCCGGCTTCTCTGTTTTAATTGCATCTATAAATTGCTGCAGCGCATAACGCTGTTCCTCTGTCATGTAAATTCCTTGGATGAGCTTCCCTAAATGCCAGTCGGCCGTGTGAAATATCTTCATGGTTTTGCTCCTCTCTTTACTCTGAAAAGAATATATGTTCGTTCCATTATACACGATTCTGTTTAGTTGTTTTAGAGGGTAATTTGATTTATAATGAGAACAAACGTTCTTGTTGATGATTTATTAATACTCGATATTCCGCAAAACAGCTTCGCTTGCCTGGTGGCTTGCACTAAGCTAACTCGTGCTCGGTACCCTTCGCCCGAGTGGATCTCAGCACTTCGTCGGCATTCGCCTGCATACCTGGGCGTCTTCGCTGTTTTGCTCCATATCTCTAGAGACTTCTCTCAGCGCCGGCGCGTCCATGGACTGGGCGAAGTAATAAGACGAGTGTTCTTCTCGGCTTATTGCGGGAGCCAAGGTGTGCCATACGAAGATGGCACCTCCTTTGCGACGAGCTTGCGCAGGAGCATAATCTTTGCACTTGTCCTAAGCGCCGAAGCGATATGCACAGAAATCTTTATTATCTAGAAAACCAAACCCAAGGAGGGAAATGAAATGAAAGCACAGATCCTGAAGGCTTTTAAGTACCAGCAGCTTGTCGACATGATGTATATAGCGAATGACGGGGGCATCAGCAAACGCCGGATTAAAATCCTGAAAGTGAGCGGCGAAACGTTTCAGGCGTATTGCTTTTTGCGGAAAGAAAAGCGTACTTTCAAGATGGAAAATGTGCTTTCAGCCATTCCGGTCATTACGAAAGAGCGCATGATAGTCTGATTCCAATCCCTTCCTGAAAGTATGATACACTGGAAGAAATGGGTTTTGGAGGGTGAATCATGAGACTGACCGTTTATCTTGCAGGCGAAATTCACAGTACATGGCGCGACGAAATCAAAAAGAAATCTTTGGCACTCGATCTCCCGGTTGATTTTGTCGGTCCGATGGAAGACCATGACCGTTCCGACAATATCGGCGAAGAAATTCTCGGGGAACAGCCTGGCGCGGTCTATAAAGACGCTGCCGCCTCGAACTTCAATAATCTGCGGACAAGTGTGCTGATGCACAAAGCCGATCTGGTTATTGCATTGTTCGGCGAACAATACAAACAGTGGAACACAGCAATGGATGCCAGTGCCGCCCTTGCAGTCGGCAAGCCGGTCATCATCATCCGTCCGGAAAAATTGCACCACCCGCTGAAAGAATTATCCGCTAAAGCAAATGCAACGGTGGAGACATGCGATCAGGCGATAAAAGCATTATCCTATATTTTCGAGTAAACCAATAAAAAAATGGAGAAAAGAGACTCATCCAAGAGCCTCTTTTCTCCATTTTCATTTATTCTTAATTATCGTTTCGCAATGACCGTACAGGCATTTCATTCAATTAATGTTCAACAGCTCAACTTGCATCCGCCAGCCTGAAAGCTTTACGGCTACGTATGCTGAGCACAAACCAGAGCAAGGCATTAAAGCCCAGGAAAAATGCTCCGAGCACAGAAATACTCATGATAAATGTTTCATTTCCGTAGGCGGAAGACATCGCTTCCCGGAATCCGAGAAGCGCATAACTCATCGGAACAAAATCATGCACATTGCGGAAGAAACCGTTTGTCAACTCTACCGGGAACATCCCGCCGCTCGCACCCAATTGCAGCACAAGCAGAATCATGGCCATGAATCGACCGGGATTACCGAAAGTCATCCCCAAGAACATGATCAGGAACATATAAGTGAGTGAAGTGACGACGGAAATTGCGATGAATTCCCCTATATGTTCCACTTGCAGCTGGAAACCGAACAGCATGATTGCGTCGACTATCAATGCAGCTGCGGTTGCCTGAACAAATCCCAGTGAGAATTTGCTTAGCCACCAAGCCGTGCCCGAAGTGGGCCGTCCCACCGGGACATTGATAGGAAACACAAGATTGAATGACAACGCTCCAACAAAAAGACCCAGTGACAAAATATAAGGTGCCAGTGCGTGTCCATAGTTCGGCACTTCGCTGCGTTGGCTTTCGGTAGCTGTTGCAGGGGCTGCAATCATGGCAAAATTATCATCCGTGACTTCAAGGCCGTCCAAGTCGGCGGCGCCCTCCGACAAACTTGCAGCCAGTTCAGAGGAACCCTCCCCGACCCGGCTGATGCCTTCACCCAGTTCGCCTGAGCCGCTCTGGAGCTCGCTTGCCCCTTTGTAAAGGTCAGCGGCGCCACCGGAAAGTTCATATACGCCGCCAGAAAGTGCGGGAAACCCTTCCGCCAGACGCTCTGTTCCATCCGCCAATTCACGTGCCCCCGAATTCAGTTTCGCCGAATTAGCAGCTAATTGGCCGGCTCCTTGTTGAATCTGTCCGACTCCTTCTGCTGCATTTGATACACCGGCGGTATAAGCAGCAGCTCCTTTTTCCAACTCCACTGATCCCTGCTGCAATGCGCCAGCGCCTTCAACAAGGCTGGTTGAACCTGCTGACAGTGAAGAGACACCTTCATTCAGGCTTGAACTGCCTTGTGCCAACCCATCGACTGCAGCTGCGAGCTGAGGAAGACTTTCTGCGGCTTGTTCTGCGCCTGCCTGCAATTCCGCATTGCCTTGCACAGCTTCTCCTGCTCCTTCACCGAGAGAAACTGCTCCCGGTAAAAGCTGGTCTGCAAGTACATTATGGATAGCTGAATAACCCCCCAGCGCTTGGCTTGCACCCGGATTCACCTTGTCCACCGCATTTCTCAAGTTTGCAACCTGCTCCGGCAATGAACCCAGCGATTCAAAAACAGGGATGATTTGTTCATTTAAACCTGTTGATACAGCAGACAAGTTTCCGGCAAGCGCTTCAATGGATGCTCCCTGAACCGTTGATAGTTCTGCAGCACTCCCACTTACAGCAGCCGCCAATTCCTTCTGTTGTTCTTCGGTCAATCCGCTGTAGGCCGGGGTTTCCTGTAACGCTGTCAACGCAGACGAGGCAGAAAGATTCTGCAGATCGATTAAATTCTGCTGTGCTGCCGCCAAATTCATTTGCAGATTGGACGCTACTTGTTCACTGACGGTTACAGAAACCGCACCGTCCAATTGACGGATTCCATTTTCAATTCCTGCGAGGCCCTCCTGCAGTTCCTTGATCTGTTCGGCTGCAGGAAGATCCTCATCCAATGCCTTCAGGCCAGCCTCAAGTGCTGAACTGCCCGCTGCCAGCTCAGCCAGACCATCACCGAGTGCCGCTTGGCCCGACACCAACTGCTGCACATCGGAAGAATCGCCGGCCAACTCACTGGTTTTCGACTGCAGCTCATGTAAACTGTCATTTAACCGGGCACTGCCTTGTTGCGTTTGTGACAGTCCGTCGCTCAATTGCTCAGCTCCCGGTACAAGAGATGCAAGGCCCTCTGACAGATTTTCCGTACCCTCTACTAGAACAGAACCGTTCTTATCCAGCTCAGCAGTTCCTTCTGCCAGGCCAGCCACTCCGTCCCGCAGGTCAGCGACCCCGTCGGTGTACTCAAGAATACCTTTGGAAAGCTGATCAGCTCCTTGTTCTAAAGTTGAAGCACCATCCGCAAACTGGCTGACACCGACTTCCAGCTTCTCTGCACCTTCCTGGAAACTCAAACTTCCTTTTGAAAGTTCATCCAAGCCCGCAGTCAATTCTTTGTTTCCTTCTTGTATCTGCGTTGTTCCATCATTCAGCTGATCCGCCCCATCAGCTGCCTCGGCTATTCCATCGCCCAGCGTTTCAATCTGCGCAAAAACCGCTTTTACATATTCTTTGGTAACATTTTCAGCAATTTCTTCTTTTATATTCATTATTGCCTTATTGCTGACTGCTTCGATAAAGAAGCCGCGTCCAGGATTTGTTTCATACAGTAAATTCATGGCTTGCGGGTCATCACCCATAGCAGAGGCAGCATTTGCCGAGAAATTGGCTGGAATGGTCAAGACCATAAAGTAGGAGCCATCATCCATTCCTTTTTCAGCTGCTTCGGCATCTGTAAAATGCCATTCCAGCGTTTCATTTTCTTTTAAGTTTTCAACTAGTTCATCCCCCACGGCAAATATATGGCCCTCGTATTCAGAAGGGAGATCCTCATTGACGACCGCTACCGGGAGCCGTTCTGTTTTTCCATATGGATCCCATGAAGAACCGAGGAAAAATCCCCCGTAAATAATCGGTATAAACATCATGACAATCATTGTTCCGAGCAAAAGCGGTTTAGCAAGCAACTGCTTCCATTCCTGTTTCAGCATTTTCACTTAAAATCATCCTGTTCTTTATCTATTACGTCACTTAAAGTTTCCCGATTCCAGTTTAGGGTCGGCAAATCCGACATCCCCAACCCTTCTTTCAAAAGATCAGCCGCTGTCACTTTGGAGAAATATTCAATCAGCAAACGATCTCCTTGCGAAAAAACACTGCGAAGAAGCTCCTGCCCTCTTTGCGCATATTTACCTTTCTGAAATGCAAGGCTGATCAGGCCAGTATCCGGGTACATCCGAATTGGCCCCTCCATCGCTTCAATAATATCGAGCAGCGTGATATCCGATACGGCTTTCGCAAGCGAAACGCCGCCATTATTCCCTGGAACCGATACAACAATTCCTTGCACAACCAGCTTCCTCGTAATCTTTTTCATATATGAAGGTGAGACACCCAGTCTTCTGCTAATTTCATCTGAAGCAAGCGGAGCACTGCTTTGCTGTGTGGCAAGCAATACGATAATACAAATGCCTTGTTCGACACCTTTTGTCAATTGCATATGGAGCACCTCGTTTTCATCTACTTCCAACATCCATTATGGATGTTTGATATCCATTTATAGATTCTACTCCTTATCCTTGAAATTGCAAGCCTCGGCTCATATATAATTTGTGGCAATAAAAAAGCAGACAACGAATAACGGTTCGTCCATCTGCTTATAACCGGCTACAGGTAGCCTGACAATCATATTGTAATAGAAGTTTCCTGAAACTTCGGGGGCTGGGTTTGATTGCAATACCGCTGAATGCTTCATGACTTTTAACATTGCCGGCACAAGTACCTGATGAATAATCGTTAACATCAAAATTCATCGTTTAGTCAAATAGACTTAAAATGTTCAAATTAATATCCACAAAAGAGCGAAAATGATGGAGCTTCCCTTGCCCGCTGGGTTATAGTAAATCTGTGGATATAAGAGGAGATATAAATGTAATGAAAAAGCAATCGCAAAAAACATTATGGGCTCAAGTGGTGAAAACGGGGATCATCAAGTCGAATCTGATACCGATGGCCGCCGGATTGATGCTCGCTTTATATACGTATGAATACAGTTTTATCGATAATATCGGAAATATCATCTTAGCGTTTTTAGGCACAACCGCCATTATCGCAGCGTCCGGTTCTTTCAATAATATCTATGACCGTGACATCGATGCCATCATGGCACGGACGAAATCACGGCCGACAGTAACAGGCGCCATTTCGATCAAAAAGGTGGCAATAGCGGCGAGCTTGTTTTTGGTGATCGGATTGATCTTGCTGTACATCGCTTCACCGTTAGCCGCATTGCTCGGATTTTTAGGCGTATTTTTCTATGTGGTTCCCTATACGATGTGGACAAAACGCTACACAATCTGGAATACCGAAGTCGGCAGCATTTCAGGTGCTATGCCTCCTTTACTCGGCTGGGCAGCGGTAGCCCCTGACATTTGGCATCCCGCGTGCTGGGCCTTGTTCTTAATCATGGTGATCTGGCAGATGCCGCATTTCTATGCCATCGCCATCCGAAAAGAAAAAGATTATGCGGCGGCGAAAATACCGATGCTCCCAGTCATCAAAGGCGCAAAGCGCACGTATCTCCAAAGCAATATCTATTTGGTTTTACTCGTGCTCTCCAGCTTCTTGTTCCTGCCGCTCAGCCTCGGCCTGACATTGGTATCGCTTATCTTAGGCTTAATGTGGCTGGCACTCAGCCTATTCGGCTCCCGTAAGCTGGGAATCGAGGCCTGGGCCAATAAAATGTTCTTTTTTTCCTTGGTGCATATGATGGGTGTATTCTTCACTGTCATCATTTACGCATCCATTGGCTTGATCCTTGCAGCCATTTGATGAATTTACCGGTATACCAAAGAAGACCTCCAGCCAGTGATTTTTCACCGGTTGGGGATCTTTTTTGTTTTCTAAAAGTTACATAGAGTATGGAGGATAAGGAATATTTATTATGAAAATAAAGAGTCTGGGAAGAAGCAGAGTACAGTTTGATTTAATTTACTTCCGATAATATGTCATATGATAACTAAAAATAAATATCGTGAAAATTGCATTTATCCCTTGAACCTTACGTAGGGTAATGTTTTATAGTAATACTAGCTTACCTTTGCAAAGGGGGAAATCGTTGTGCAAAATGCCATTGTTAAGGCATTAATTAATGAAGAACAGATTCGTCTATATTTTATTGATAATACCCAGCTGCTTCGCGATATCTTTGCTTTAAACCAAGAACTGCCTGAATCTCTTAAACTGATGTTGGGCAAAACGGTATCCGCGATGAGCATACTCTCTGGTACGCTCAAAGGGAACCAGCGAATGAGCCTCCAGGTAACGTTGAGCAACACTCGCCATAAGATTTTTGCGGAAGCCGAAGCCAATGGAAATGTCAGAGGATACCTGAACGAGGAACTTTTGAGATCTTCTGAAATAGAAGAAAAGTCGATGCAAGATTTGATTGGACCTTCTGGGATGATTCGTGTCATAAAGGGTTCTGAGATGAATCAATTCACCAGCATTACAGATATGCCAAATCAACATATCACGGATGATATCGCCAACTATTTTGTGCAGAGTGATCAGACGCCGACCTATCTTTATTCCGACATTCAGTTGGATAAGGGAGGTTCCCTTCTTTCCAGCCATGCCCTATATGCACAACTGCTTCCCGGTGCACCACCACAACTGCTTTCAGAAGTGAAAATGATTGTGAAAGCCAATCCGGATATTTTCAGTAAACTAAACGCTGAAGAAGCGCGTGACAGCGAAGAAGCGTTAACCCAGTTGTTTGGGGATGCAAAAATTATTGGCCATAGCTCCAGTCAATTTTTCTGCGGATGCAGTAAAGAAATGTTCTATGGCATGCTTTATTCATTGAGTGAAGAGGAAATCAAACGGAGCATTGAACGAAAGGAAGACATTGAAGCTTTTTGCCATATTTGCGGGAAAACCTACACGTTTGAGCAAAAGGAGATGCAGCAACTCTTCTAACTTCGAATTTCTCGGTTTTAGTTGGTGAATAGAAATGTTGTTAAATGGAGGCTAAGCGAATGAAGGAACATTGGAAAGTCGGAGAAGTTGCCGAATTGGCGGGTTTAACGATTCGAACTTTACGCTATTACGATCAAATCTGTTTATTTTCACCTTCTCAGTATACGGAGTCAGGGCATCGGCTTTACACGAAAGCAGATTTGGTACGTCTTCAGCCAATTTTGTCCTTAAAGCAGATGGGAATGTCATTAGAAGAAATACAACTTCTGTTGTCTAATCCGGAGGAACAAACCGTTGCGGAGATTTTGCAAACCCAAATTTCCCGCGTCAAAAAAGAGATAGAGGTTCAGCAAAAACTAGTAGCCGAGTTGGAAAATGCGTTATGGGCTGCACGCAGCAATCGGACCCTCTCGATTTCAGAACTTACTAAATTAATGGAGGCGCTGAAAATGAATAAGGAAAAATACTTTTCGAAGCAGCAATTGGCTACCATGGAAAGCCGATATGAAAATGCCGACAAACAACTTTTAAAGCAGGCAGAGCAAGAATTTAACGGTCTTATCAAGGAAATTCGTTTGGAAAAAGAAAAAGGCGCTTCTCCTTCCGATGAAAAAGTACAAGGTTTAGCGAAAAAATGGAATGACATCGTGAATGCCTTTTCCGAAGACGATAGGTCTTTCCGCAAGCAAGCCGAACATTTCCACGCCGAAAACCCAGGGAACGAACTGCAATATGAAATAGATGGCGAGCTATACCAATTTATCAATCAAGCATTGAATCATAAGTGATTTTATATGAAAGGAAGAGGAAAAGCTGATAAG
>NZ_PJBO01000035.1:0-231 GCF_002836425.1 Planomicrobium sp. MB-3u-38
ATTGCTTATCGCTGATGACACCTGCATCGCCTTCGGTGTTACTTCGCCGTCTTCGTACGGCTCGTTGCTCTACCCCGCGATAATAATATATAATGAGTTTTTTCACACTCGATGTTCCGGTAGTTGACACCTGCATCGCTTTCGGCTGCTTTAGTGTTACTACATATTAATTATATAGTTTCTTCTATATAATAGTAACTTCTTTTTACCGATATGTTATGTATGAAAGAA
>NZ_PJBO01000036.1:0-211 GCF_002836425.1 Planomicrobium sp. MB-3u-38
AAGAATAAAAAAGGCGGAAAGCTGCTAAAAAAGGGCTTGTAAAACTCGCCAGAGTTGATATAATAAAACTTGTCTTTCAGAAATAACCACATAGTCCAGTGACAATGGCAAAGAGGCCACACCCGTTCCCATCCCGAACACGGCAGTTAAGCTCTTTTGCGCCGATGGTAGTTGGGGGATCTCCCCCTGTGAGAGTAGGACGTCGCTGGGC
>NZ_PJBO01000037.1:0-122609 GCF_002836425.1 Planomicrobium sp. MB-3u-38
TTGATTACAATCAAGAAACCGTCAAGGATATGCTTAAAGAGTTGATAGAAAGTGAGCATAGGTTTGAGAATACTGACTTTGAAAATCTAATAGAAATAATCGAAGATATATATAATAAATATAATTTAGATCGGGAATCACCAAAGTATTTGGAAATAGAAAAGTGGATTGAAAAAGGCTTAAAAAGAGAAAGTAGTATGCTAATTTTAATTGATGGAAAGATTGAGACAATAGGACTCCGCGAAAAATTAGCAATGAAATTTAATGTAGATATTTCAGAATTAAAAAATATAAATATTGAAGTAGCCAGCTATCAAAATGCACTTTTAATGAATGAGAATAATTATGATGAAGTATTGCTCACTTCTTTAATCAATATTAAAGATTTCAATATTCTTGAAAAAAGAATGTATAAAAAAGTGGACATAATATTATACGAAATAGAATTGAGAGAGATTAAGAAAACTTTAAACACTTTACGGGAAGTGAAAAACAGGTTAATTGACACGGGGGTGAGTAGCGAGGAAGAAAATATTTACACAAAGCTTTATAGCAAGTTTCGCTCTGCAGATAGTGACAGAGGAGCTATGGCATCTTTAAGTATTACTGACGTTTCAAACAGTATTCTCAGTTTACCTAACAGTTACAGTCACAGATTAAAAAAACCTTATAAAGGAAACAATGCAGTAACAGCAAAACTGGTAGTATTCGAGGACGAATTTTGCACTTTCTTGAAATTGACTGATAACGTAAACGTCAGAAAAGAAGGTAGAAGTAAAGCAGAAACCAAAGTGATGGCAGATTTGGAAGAAGGAGATGATCTAATATTAATTGACGGAGATGTAAGGCAAGATCTTTATAATATATTCATCAAAAATGTCAACTCAGGAAACACCAGTAAAAAGCATTATGAAGTAGTAAAAAAATGGCGTGAATTGTATGAAGATAAATTTGTATATCTGAAACTTGACGATAACGAATTATTTACTTTAATGAAGTTAAATGGATGGAACAAAACTAGTAAAGGAATTTTGGGGAATTGGAGAACGGGTTATAGTTATGGTCCGAGAGATCAGGAAGACATTATAATATTGGGGCTTTCTTTAAATATTACTGAATTCATCAAAAATCAGGAATACTATTTTAATTCAATGCGATATATTAGGACCGAAGCCAGAGTGGCAGCAAGACTATTGAATAAAATTATTTACTACACTGAGAAAAAGATTAACTCAAACGATAATGCCTTTTTAAATAAATACCAGCTTACTATTGAAGAAGTTCAATCTGCTGTGCACATCAAGAAGGTAAAGCACATTTCAATAGAGGAGTACAGCGTTAAGCCTACAGAAATTGGGGAAATCTTTAATCAAAAGGAGGAAATTGAGTGAGTCGAGAAATGTATTCAGAAGTGAGAAGCATTATATTAAAAGAATTGAAAAGAGATTTGATAGGACCGGATTATATAGAAGAAGATATTCTGGTAGAAACACCTACACAGGCCTATATTACCGGCATTCTCTATCCCTTGGAAGCAGAAGTGGAAGAAGAAGAGCTATTGGAGGATATTTATTCAGGAGAAGGGGATAGTAAAAGCAGTGTTGATGACGAAACTTCAGAGGAAAATCCTAATGCAATAAAAATTACACAGCAAAAACAATCATCACTTGGCATGAGGTTTTTTGTAGCTGAAACTACAGAGAAAGTGAACGTTAAAATAAAGTGGGGAGAATACAAAAA
The DNA here is from genome assembly GCF_002836425.1 of Planomicrobium sp. MB-3u-38. Taxonomy (NCBI): domain Bacteria; kingdom Bacillati; phylum Bacillota; class Bacilli; order Caryophanales; family Caryophanaceae; genus Planomicrobium; species Planomicrobium sp. MB-3u-38. The sequence goes on from NZ_PJBO01000037.1 coordinate 1,741, forward strand.
AGTAGTTGTCAAAGACGAAAAGACAGGAAAGAAGAGCCAATCGTGGGAAAGGGTAATCATCACTCATAGTATGGAGGTTGATTTGAGGAATTCAAGAAAAAAGTTGGAATTAATAGATGAGAACACAAAAGATCATTTACGTAACATTTACTTCGTGCTTGATAAAAGAAAAATCAAAGACACTTCCAATTATATTGTTTCATTGTTTCTAGTAAATCAAAATGTAGATAAAACCAATCAAAAATCAATTTTTCAAAGCAGTATGGAAGTATCCGGAGTAAATGATACAAAGATTTTTCTAAGTGAAAATAGTGCCAGACTAAAACAAGACGACTTCCAAGAGTTTTTGTACAGGAATAAACCGGTATTTGCTAAAGGATACGGATGTGCAGTGGAATGGGAAAACTTTGATTCCAAAGGTGCTTCCCGCCTAAAAACGGCTTTCATTCCTTCTCATGAAATTGAAAGTATGAGCACAGAACTTCCTGATGACCTTGAAAGTGGGGTATTCTTAGAAGCAAACTTTTCTATCAGAAGTATGGCAAAAGAAGAAGATTCAAAAGTACTTATTACCAGTCTTTATGATTTGGCTGAAAGATATGAAAATTGGATAAAGAGATTGCCTATAAATAAAGTTGAAGATCATAACTCTGCTCAAAATATACTCGACAACTGTTACTCAACATTAAAAAGAATCAGATCGGGCATAAGAATTCTTGAAAACAATCCCAAAGCGTATAAAGCTTTTAAATTTATGAACGAAGTTATGCATACCCAAATCAGTATGAAAAACTATGCGAAGAATAATCAAAATACGACATTAGTAGATGAACTGAGAAAGGAAAATTTTAATTGGCGTCCGTTCCAATTGGCTTTTATTTTGTTGAATATAGAAGGAGTCGTTGATAAAGAATCTCCTGACAGAGAATTAGTAGATTTATTATGGTTTCCTACCGGTGGGGGGAAAACGGAGGCATATCTAGGCATAATAGCTTTTCTGTTGGCTTATAGAAGATTAACAAACGATAGTAAAAATTCATATGAAAAGGACGGGGGCGTCACTGTAATTTTAAGGTATACCCTTCGTCTGCTTACAACGCAACAGAGAGACCGCTTGATGAGACTGATTGCCGCAGCAGAGTATATTAGAGCCACAAACCCCAACGGGCTGGGTGAAAAAGAGATCTCTATTGGATTTTGGGTTGGAGGACAAGTTACTGCAAATAAGTTCAGTGATTTAAAAGAAGCTCCTTACAAAACAGCAAGTCAAGTTGAGAATGAATATAACAAGATCAGGAAACAAGTAATAGAATGTCCATGTTGTGGTACTAAAGATCCTTCATATAAATTTTTGCCAAATGAACAATATAATACTGAAAAAACAGGTGTAGAGATAAAGTGTCGCAACAGTTCTTGTTATTATTATGAAAATCACATGCCAATATATTTAATAGATGAAGAAATTTACAAAAAAGCACCCACTATTATAATTTCTACAGTTGATAAGTTCGCCAGAATAGCTTGGGATGAAAAAACAGGTTCTATCTTCGGTAAGGTTGATCGCTATTGTGAACGTTGCGGATATATTGCAGAGGGAGAGGACCATGCAGAATTTCACCGTAAACCATCCGCTAAGGTTAAGAAGGTGAAACCCTTTTATCCGCCTGAACTTATTATTCAGGATGAACTTCATTTGATTACAGGTCCCTTGGGAACTATTTATGGATTATATGAAACAGCAATAGAAGAGCTGTCAAGTGCGTATATAAATGGTGAGAAAATTAAACCGAAATACATTGCTGCAACTGCAACAATTAAAAATGCTGAAGAACAAGTTCAGAAAGTGTTTGGTAGAGAATCTGTGAGTCAGTTTCCGCCTCCGGGTTTAAGTATTGAAGACTCATTTTATGGAAGGGAAGTAAATGTAAATGAATTTCCTTTCAGACTTTATACAGGTATTTGTGTAAGTGGTCATTCTATGAAGACCGTTTTACTGAGAGTATATGCAGTTTTACTTCAAGTAACAGAAACGCTGAATACTTCGTCGGAGTATTCAAAGTATAAAGACTTTGTAGATCCATATAGAACCTTAATTGGATATTTCAATAGTGTAAGAGAACTGGGTGGTACCGTCAGGTTATTGGATGATGATATAAAGAAAAGAATACAATTTTTAAAGAATAGATATGGATATACTAAGGCCAGATACCTTGATAATACAGAAGAATTAACATCCCGAATTCCTTCTTACCGGATTCCTAAAGTGCTGGAGCTATTGGAGAAGCAAATAGGAAATAAGGAGATTGATGTCGCTTTAGCTACTAACATGATATCAGTAGGTATGGATGTAGACCGACTGGGAATGATGGTAGTCACAGGGCAACCAAAGCAAACATCAGAATATATTCAGGCTTCAAGCCGGATCGGCCGGAGTAAACCGGGATTAGTAGTGACCATATATAATCCATACAGAGCGAGAGATTTATCACACTATGAGAATTTCAAAGGATATCATAGTAGGCTCTATAATTATGTAGAGGGTACTACTGCCACACCATATGCGGCAAGGGCGAGAGATCGGGCGTTACATGCTTTAGCGGTAAGTATTATACGTTTGAGTAATAAAGATGCAGCTTCAAATAAAAAAGCTTCAATGATAAATAGTGCTAATACGAAGGAGTTATATGAAGCTGTTGAAAAGAGAGTCACTGTTTCAGATGTAAAGAATAAAAAAGATACTATGAAAGATCTAAAGAACTTTGTAGATAAGTGGAGATTGTTAAGTACAGACTATCCGGCATTGCAATATTATGTTTTTCCGAAGAATAACAAAGTACCTGAAGAGTATTATAGGCTGCTATCCCGATTCAATGATTTAAAACCAAAAAATAACAACGAGTACGATACACTAGACTCTATGAGACAGATTGAAAGCACATCGAAAATATTTATTTATGAAGGTTGGGAGAAAAAATGAAAAATGAGGTAGGGGAAGTTCGGCCGGGACAATTAATTACTACCTACGGTCCTGGGGCAATTATGGATGCTGTCAATGATTCGCTAATGATTATGGACATCAATTATTGGGATCAAAATTTAGAAACCATACATGATAAAAGATTGGCAGGGTTTTTAAAGAAAAATTATTTCAAAAAAATCCCTGTAAAAGGAAAGATGGATTTACCATCGATCCCTTTCCCGTATTCTCATATTTGTTCAGATTTAAATTGTAGAGAAATATTTGATATCAGAAAAAAATTTACTATAGGTAAATATTTGCAAAACGGTCCTATCTGTCCAAGTTGTGGAAAAAAAGCCTATCCTGCAAGGTTTATCGTTTCATGTGCAGAGGGAAATCATCTGGATGATTTTCCTTGGCAATGGTGGGCTCATAAAAATAAAGGAAATCATGACTGTGATGGTAAGTTAAAATTAACCAGTTCTGGACAAAATTCCGGACTCTCTTCTATGAAGGTATCATGTTCTAAATGTGGAGCCAGTAATAATATGGGTGGAGCAACCCAGAAAGGCTCTTTTAAAGACCTTAAATGTACAGGGAATCATCCACATAGACTTAAGAAGGAAAATTGTGCAAGTCAGGAGATTGTTCCATTGCAAAGGGGAGCCTCAAATGTATATTTTCCTGTACTAAGAAGTGCTATATCAATTCCAGAGAAGGAAAGTGATAAACAAAAGACAATTTTAGAGAATATCGAGAAAATAAAAGAATTTGAAGAAATACTTGGAGAAGAAGGTATTAAGAGGTTATTCCATAAAAAATTAAAACAGCTTGACATTTTTTCGACATATGAAGAATTTCAAGTAGAATTGAAGTTGTACGAGAAGAACCAATCAGTTGCTGAAGAAGAGACAGGGAGATATGAACAAATTAAAGAAATCGAATATGAAGCTTTTACAAATTTCAAGGATCACGAGGAAAAAGGGGGAGATTTTAAGGCGGAAGTCGAGCCAGTTCCTCGTGATCTCCAACACTTTTTCTCACGAATAGTGAAAGCTCAGAGACTTAAAGAAGTTCTTGTATTACTTGGATTTACAAGGATTGACAGTCCGGAGCCTGAAGTAAAAGAGGTAAAAGATATCGTAAGATTAGGAAATTCCAATATAGATTGGTTACCTGCAGTTGAAATTTTTGGTGAAGGAATCTTTTTCGAGTTGAACAGAGACACGGTTGAATCTTGGATCAAAAAAAACGAAAAAGTACTTAATAGTTCTACAAAATACAAGTCTTTATACCAAAAATATTTGCAAAGTCGTGGATGGGATCATCAAAGCGAAAAAGATGTAATTTATGTCTTGCTACATACGCTGTCACATCTCTTAATTAAGCAACTAAGTCTTGAGTCCGGCTATTCCTCTACAGCTATTAAAGAGCGCATTTATTATAGTGAAAAGATGACAGGTATTCTGCTTTATACAGGAAATACCGATCAAGAGGGATCGTTGGGAGGCTTAGTGGAGATGGGCGAAATATCCCGATTCCGAAAAATTTTAGTCAATGCTTTGGATGAAGCAAAGTTTTGCTCAAATGATCCTTCATGTTCAGGTCAAGAGCCCTCAGAAAAAAATTATTTGAACGGAGCATCCTGCTTTGCCTGTACGATGCTTCCAGAGACGGCCTGTGAAACAGGGAATATATTATTAAGTCGTTCATTTTTGATCGACACAATGGAAAGCGAAGTAACTCCTTTCTTTAAAGGATTAGTATAATATGAATTTAGAAACATCTCGATTATATGTACTTGCTGAGGAGTTAGGTTTACAGTTTGAAAATAAAAGGCTCTACAATAAAAATCAGTTATTACAAAATTTAAAGAAAGTTTTTCCTAGTGTAAAAGATGAAGATTTAAAACGCTTTTTTGCTTTGATGGAAATTCAACACGAATTGGAAACGGTGCAAAAGGTGCAAATGGAAGTGGTCGTTACCGCGCCTCCTGAAGTGCTGAATCAACGGAGAACAATAGGGGTCTTAAGAGAATCTATTGAGAATGCAAATCGGACTATCTTAATTACGGGTTATTCAGTATCTGAATTTGCCACTGAAATTATAAATTTGTTAATTGAAAAAAGCAGAATGGGGATTAAAGTAAAATTCTTTATCGACAAGAATGTAGATCCTACAAAATTTCAAGAAGCGATATCTACCCCAAACTTCGAGCTTTATAAATATAAGAGTTCAAAAGAGTTTTCAAGTATGCATGCAAAAATAATTATTCTTGACGATGAAACTGCCTTTATTTCTTCATCAAATCTTTCTTACAATGGTATAGTTAATAATTTGGAAATTGGAGCCGTTATAACTGGTAAAGCCATTGAAGAATTTAAAGAAATTTTTAATGAGCTTATAGCAAAAGAATATTTCTATAGAGTTTATTAAATTAAAAGACAGGCTATTAAGCCTGTCTTTTAATTTAACTCCTCTAATATAGGTTTTAATTGTCGTGCAATGTGAAATGCCATAAGAGGGGGAACGGCATTTCCGATTTGCCGGAAGGCTGCTGTACGCGAATCTTCAAAGTAAAAATCATCTGGAAATGATTGGATTCTGGCGGCTTCTCTAACAGTAATTGATCGATTTTGTTGAATGTCGGGGTGTATATAATAATGCCCATCTTTTGAAATATGGGCTACTACAGTGTGAGAAATACCATCATAGGGAACTAGTTTATACCTATCCAAGAATATTTTGCGATTATTATGTGTTTGATTTTCTTCGGGCAATTCATTGTATTTTAATAAGTATTGTCGTTGGTCCCAATTTCCGACAACTAATCTGTAAATGAGTAAATCATTCTCATTATGTGGTCTAGAAATGTGTTGGGTTAATATATTCCATCCTCGTTCTCTAATGAATGGATTGGCGATTCTGGCATTTCTTCTGTAGCTTCTTTTTCCATCGATAGATTGGCCGCTATTTAAATGCGGAAGGTCATTAAATAAATCGCGGATAGATACTCCATTAGAGATATGCTCGAAGTCAGGGTAAGACAAGTTAAATTCTTCTCGCCAACCAATTAAAACAACCCTTTGTCTGTTTTGAGATACATTAAAGTCTCTTGCATTAAGAACTCGATATTCAATCTTATATCCTGCTTCACGTAACTCTTGACGTAAGCCTTCTAATATACTACCTTGCTGAGCTTTTATAATTCCCTTTACGTTTTCAAAAATAAACATCTTTGGTATGTAGCGTATAATAAATCTGATGTATTGTTTGTATAAAAAATTACGCGGGTCATTTCTCATGCGGTTAGGATCTCTTGAGATTCCAGCGGTAGAAAATGCTTGGCAAGGAGGACCGCCAATTACTATATCAATCTCACTTTCTCCTTGAGAAGCTAATTGTTCATCGATTTTAGAGGTAATTTTCGGGAAAGTTTCATCTCCTATTTCAGTCTCAATAACTTTATCAAATATATTTGCAGGAATTATACTGTAAAGTTGCTCTCTGGAAATTCTTTTCATTAAGTAATCTTCATAAGGTTGTAGATTTCCAGTTTTTCTTAAATGATAATAAACCTCTCTGGTTCTGAGAGTATTACAAGCGCTTTTATCCATTTCAATATGAGAAATAATATTATAACCAGCTTGTCGAAATCCTTCAGACAAACCACCAGCGCCAGCAAATAAATCGATAACATTCATTACATAGTCCAACTCCTCTACATGATTATACCAGGAGTTTTTCATAAAATACATTAATGAAGAAACTTAAGGAGGTTTATTTTTTATGAAGCATTATTACCGAAATTTATTTTAAAACATTAAATGCTTATGAAAATTTTGGTGAGATTTTATTTTGAATACTGAGGTATTTACGCTTTTTCTTTATTACGCAAATTTCTTAAAAACTTTTCTATTTTTGTTATAGCATCTTCGAAGTTAAATTTGAATTCATGTTCCCAAACTCTTAAAATATTCCATCCGTGATTGATGTAGTAATCCGTGACTTCCTTATCTCTTTCAACGTTACGATTAAGTTTTTTTTCCCAAAACTCCGAGTTGTTTTTAGGTTTATTTCCGTGTTCAGGACAAGAATGCCAAAAGCAGGAATCAATGAAAATTACGACTTTATACTTTTTTAGAGCAAAATCAGGTTTTCCGTATAGTGACACTACATTTCTTCTAAGGCGAAGTCCTCGATTCCAGAGAGCTTTGGAAATCTTGTCTTCTAGTTTAGAAATAGAACGAATGGCACTCATATTTTTTGATCTTTGTTCTTTAGTAATTTTTTCTCCCAATAGTATCACCCCACATACTATGGGGATACCCGTGTTTTAAAAAAATTATTCATGAAGGATATGAAAGGAAACTAGTTAAGCTATAATATAACGTTAGAAGAGTTCATAAAGTAATTCTATCTTATTGATTAAAGGTGGAGGAGAAGAAAATGCCAATTTACAACAAACTCGTCCGAGACAATATCCCTCAAGTAATCGAGAAAACCAACAAACAATTCTCTACCCGAATTCTTTCGAAAGAAGAGTACATGGTCGAAGTTAAGAAAAAAATGAATGAAGAACTCGAAGAGTATCAAGAGGCAACCACAAATGAAGAAGCCGTGGAAGAGCTGGCGGATATTCTTGAACTCATGCATGCCGCTGTAAAAATACATGGAGCTACTATTGAACAGCTTGAAGAGGTCCGCCGCGCGAAAGCAGAAAAACGTGGTGGATTCGAAAAAAGAATTTTTCTGGTCGAGGTTGAAGATGACTAAGCTGGAATTAGTCACCTCTGAACTTTTGGGACATTTGGAGAAGCTTTCGAAAGAAGCAAAGGAAATACATTGGATTACGGCTTTTGCGATGAAATCAGGTATCAAATTAATACTTCCGTTTCTACAGAAAGCCGCAGAACGGAAAGTGCCGATTAAACTGCTGGTAGGGGATTATTTATTTGTTACTCAGCCTGGCGCATTGGAGCTGCTGCTTGAACAATTGCCTGAGGCCGAAGTGCGCCTCTGGAAAAGCGGAGGAGTTTCATTTCATCCAAAATCGTATCTGTTTCGCGGAACTGAAAATTCTCATTTGATCGTAGGTTCTTCAAATCTTTCCGCCTCCGCGTTAAAACGGGGAGTGGAATGGAATTTGATCGCTCCTACTTCAGTAGACAATGAAGTTTTTGAAGAAGCTGTAAAGCAGTTTCATACTTATTTCTATGGGGAACAGACAATTCCGCTGAATCATGAGACTCTTGCTGAATATACCGAATTACATAAGAACGCCAATATCAAGCGACCGATCAGTCCGGTTTGGTCTGAAGCTGAAGAAGTTGAAATGACGGTAGGTCCAGCGCAGCCGCAGGAGATAAGCGAGCCGCCTGCAATATATACTAAAGATATATCTCCGAGACCGGCTCAGCAGGAAGCGCTCGAAGCTCTGGAAAATGCTATGGATGAAGAATATAGCCGGGCAATGGTCGTTTTAGCTACTGGACTCGGAAAAACTTATCTCGCCGCTTTTTTTGCAGAGAAATTCAAGCGGGTTTTATTTGTTGCGCACCGGGAAGAAATTCTGTTCCAGGCGAAGCAGTCGTTTCAGCATGTGCATCCGGATAGAACCAATGCTTTTTATAACGCTTCGAAGAAAGAAACAGATGCGGATTTTATCTTTGCTTCTATATATACATTGGGCAGCCAATATCACCTGGACCGCTTCGAACCGGATGCTTTCGATTTAATCGTTGTGGATGAATTTCATCATGCGGCAGCTCCGACTTACGAACGGCTTTTGCAACATTTCGAACCGAAATTTCTGCTGGGTATAACAGCAACGCCGGACCGGATGGACAATAAAGATGTCTATGCGTTATGTGATGGCAACGTAGCAATTTCGATTCACTTTCTGGACGCCATCGAACGTAATTGGCTTTCGCCTTTTCAGTATTACGGCGTCTATGATGATACCGACTACTCGGCTATTCGCTGGTTAGGAACGCGGTACGATGAGGAAGAACTAATGCAAGTTCAATTGCAGGAAGATTTCGCCGGCAAGATTCTGGCAGCATGGAAACAGCATAAGCAAACGAGGACGATTGTTTTTTGTTCATCTGTCAGACAAGCGATTTTTATGAGCGAGTTTTACAAGAAGAATGGAGTTCGTGCTATTGCGTTGCACGGCGGTTCACCGCCTGATCAGCGGAAAGCGGCAAGAGTGCGGTTGGAAACGGGTGAACTTGAAGTTATATTCACTGTGGATCTATTCAATGAAGGAGTCGACATTCCAAAGGTCGATACGCTCTTGTTTATTCGGCCGACTGAATCGCTGACGGTTTATACACAGCAAATCGGACGTGGTCTGCGAATTGCGGATGGAAAATCACATTGCGTCATCATCGACTTCATTGGGAATTATCGGAATGCCGACCTGAAACTATCGGTATTTGATAAGGCAGGGAATGCCGGTGCCAGTAACCTCATCGAACCTCTTGTTCCTGCTGCCTGTGAATTCAATTTGGATATTCAGGTAATCGACCTGTTGAAAGAACTGAACAAAAAGCGGGCTCCGCGAAAAGAAGCTGTGGTTCTGGCTTACAGAGAGCTGAAGCGGGAATTCGGCAGAAGACCAACTTATCTGGAATTTCATTTGTATGCCAATACCGATTCGAGGATTGTGAAGCAAGAGTTCAAGAGCTGGTTCGGTCTGCTGGCATATGCAGGGGAATTGGATGAAGCGGAGCAAGAGGTGTGGCTGAATTACAAAGACTGGCTGATTGAAGTGGAAAGAACAGGAATGACGAAGAGTTATAAGATGGTCGTTCTCAGTTATATGCTCTCTAAAGGTGAAGACAATTGGCTGGATCCGATTACTCCACAGGAAGCTGCACCATACTTCCATCAATACCTGACAGAAAAAGACTATCGTTTGAAAACGGACTTCAGTGATGCTCAAGGCAAGAGACTGAGAGAGTATAACGAAAAAGCTGTCAGTGATTTGATTGCCCGTATGCCGATGACTAAGTGGGGTGGGAGTGCGAAAGAAGGATTAGTGAGTTTTAAGGAAGGTATATTTAAATTGAATTTGATTTTAAACTCTGGAAATGAAGGCAGTGATATTTTATATTCATGGACTTCAGAGATTGCAAAGTATAGATTACACCATTACTTTGAAAGGAAATCGTTGAATTGAAGCAATAAAAAAAGCAGCCGAGAGGCTGTTTTTTTGTCTGGACTTATTTAAGAAATAGATTTACCAAGTGGATTTAATAGAGAAATGGAAATAAATGCATTTTCAATAAAATACAATGCTATAATATAAGGCAATAAATTCTTTTTTGGAGGTACATAATGAATAATTCTTTGAATACTCAAAAAGAAAAATACTATGCTTGGGTTACAGAAAACTTAGGGGAAAAGACAGGCATATGGTACGCTCCATATCTTGAAAAACTTGGACACCTTTTAGAAAAATATGGATTAGCTGTTGGCTATAAAGAAAATTTCTTTGAATATCAATCCTATTCGGAATTTAAGAATATTTATCAAGAGATGACGGAACAAAGTGATGAGGATATTGAGAGATATGTAAGCGGGAAAGGTACACCACGGTATCCAGAAGAATACGGGACCAAAAGAGTTCAATTTAGATATAAAATTGCAGAAGATGAATATAATCGTGGCATTAGAAGTAAACCTGATAATTTAGGTGGGATACCCGATTGGGGCGTATTAATGCGTTCGTATTTAATATTTTTGTATTATGACGAGAATCCAACTTTCATTTACCCGAAAAAAGAGAAGAAAATTATAGGTCAGGAAGATGAAATTGATAAGAGCGTTAATTATTGGGTGGTTTCTCCAGGGGAAAATTCTAGATTGTGGGATAACTTCCTTGTAGGAAATATGATTGCACTAGGTTGGGATTATTTAGGGGATATGAAAAACTATGATTCCAAGGAAGCTGTTGAACGTAAAATGACAGAACAAAGGGCGGATGGGGTACGCCCTATAAATGATACAAAAGCTGTTTGGGATTTCTATCATGAAATTCAAACGGGAGATACTATATACGTGAAAGAAGGAATTAAAAGAATTTTAGCCCGTGGAATTGTTATGGGAGATTATTACTTTGATGATAAAGCAACAGAGTATAAACATAGAAGGAAAGTGGAGTGGCAACAAGTCGGAAAATGGGATATTCATCAGACTTTTGCTCAGAAAACATTAACATGTCTAAATAATTATCCAAACCTTATTCAAGAAATTGATCAAGTAATGAATGAAGATTTTATCGATCCGAAAGATGCTGAAGTAAATGAATTCCGAAATTGGTTATCCAATCAAGTTACTGATACAGGTGCCAGCTTGAATGATAAAACGATTACGCAAAAAATAAGTGCGCTAAAGAATATAGAGCAGCACTTCGATACTTCAATTTTTGGTGAAACAGATATCGAGGAACTGAAGCAGTTGAAAGATGTTGTTATATCAGATGATACATATCAGAGTTATAAAGGCGTAGCGGGGAGTTCAATTGACTACTATATTCGATATGCTGAATCTAAGCCTACAATTATAGACAACGAACCTTTTACAGTGGAAGATTTTCTATCAGATGTTTTTATCGAAAAGCAAGATCTTGGACGGCTGATTTCCCTGCTTGAAAATAAGAAGAATCTTATTTTGAAAGGCGCACCGGGAGTAGGTAAAACATATATTGCCAAGCGTTTAGCGTATGCAATGATGGAAGAAAAAGATGAAACGCGTGTTCAAATGGTGCAGTTCCACCAAAGCTATAGTTATGAGGATTTTATTGAAGGATTCCGTCCAAAAGCTGAGGGAGACGGATTTGAGCTGAAACAGGGACCGTTTGTAAAGTTTGCCAGAAAAGCTGCACGTGATCCGGAACGATCCTATTTCTTTATTATTGATGAAATCAATCGCGGTAATATGAGTAAGATATTTGGAGAACTAATGATGCTTATCGAGGCTGACAAGCGAGGCGAGCAAATTAACCTTCTTTATTCTAATGAAAAGTTTTCTGTGCCGCCTAATTTATATATCATCGGGATGATGAATACGGCAGATAGAAGCTTGGCTTTATTAGACTATGCACTTAGAAGAAGATTTTCGTTCTTTGAAATTAAACCGGCTTTCCAAAATGATACATTCAATTCGTATGTAAACGGATTAGATAATCCAGATGCTTTAAATCGTGTGGTTGATGAGATTAAGAGCTTAAACAACCAGATAACCGAAGAGCTGGGGACAGGTTTTCAAATTGGGCATAGCTATTTCGTAGGCGATGCTTATAAAGTGGATACTGTAAATCGCTTAGACGAAGTAATTGAATATGAAATTATTCCACAGCTATTCGAGTATTGGTTTGATAATGAACAGAAAGCGAACGATTGGGCTGGACGACTAAGAGGTTGTTACGATGGAGAGAAATAGTAATATTCCAATTCGCAATATTTACTATATGCTTTCTTATGCGTATCAAACGTTGAATCTTTCCGAGTATAAGGAAATCGGAACAGAAGTTTTTGAGAACGTCCAAGAGCTTTACGCGGAAATTTTATCGATTGGCATACCAGTTTTGATTCGTGGAGGATTAAGTAAAGATTATATAAGTGTTGAAGAGACTTCTAATGTCATTAAAGGGAAAATTGATATTAATTCTACGATAAAGAAAAATACATTGGTAAATAAGAAAGTTGCAGTAGTTTATGATGAGTTCTCTGAAGATATTTTGTTGAACCAAATCATTAAAGCAACGCTCCTTTACCTGGCGCGCTCAAATAAAATAAATCGTAAAATGCGTAAATCGTTTTACGGATTATTGCCTTATTTTACAGAGGTATCAGATGTAGAGCTGGATTTGAATCTATGGAAGAAAGTTGAATATAACCGCCAAAATATTCGCTATCAGTTTATTGTGGATGTATGTAGATATCTATATGAGCAGTTATTATTTGATGAAAGTTCTGCATCTCAGATAATGAAAGAGCTTCAAGATGAACAAAGATTGTCATCCTTATATGAAAAGTTCATATATGCATTTTTTAAACGCGAAACAAATTATAAAGTGTCCCGTTCCCAAATTCAGTGGAATGTTGATGATGGCTTTGCAGATGCATTGCCGATTATGCAGACAGATCTCATACTCCAGAAAGAGAATAAAACATTGATTGTAGATGCGAAATTTTATTCAGAGAATATGGCAGCGAGGTTTGAAGGTGGAGCTGCAAAACAGAAGTCGGGCAATCTTTATCAAATATTTACTTACATAAACAATTGGGAAAAGGGTCCGGATGAAACAGTTGCGGGTATGTTGCTTTATGCGAAAACAACCGCGTTAAATCAACCTAACCATGTTTACAATATTAAGGGTAAACAGATTTTTGTGGCTACTCTAGATTTGCAGGAGGATTTTGTGGGCATTAAGGAAAGTTTGTTGGCACAGGCTGATCAGTTTTTTGCTTAGTTTTATATGTTCGGTTGATACGAAATAAATCGGGGGAACAAAAATGGAATTCAAAATCACAGAAAAAGAAATGCAATTCGAAAACGAGCAATATGCATCAAGAATGATCATAACTGGAAAAGGGCAGGGACACGATAGAGGAGAGCCGAGGCTAAGATGTGCTGTTACACTGACTATCCGAGTTAAAGGAACTGACAATGAGTTAAGACTCAGAGGAAACATCTATTGGGACGCTAAATATCCGAAAACGCATGTTTTCTTTACTGGCGGAAGTATAAAAGAGTTTATCGCTGAACAAGGTCTGGATTATGCCCCGTTTAAATCGGAATACTGGGATAAGGTGAAGAGATTGGCATCAAACGTCTTCACAGATAAAGAGATTCTTGAATACACTAAAATGATGGAACAGGTAAAGGCGTAATCCCGGAAAATAATTTTAGATACGAAGAAAAAGTTTGAGAACACAAAAAACCAGCTGACCACAAATCAACTGGTTTTTTCTATACATTCAATCTTATGAATTCACTGCGCCAGTCAATTTCCGTTCACTCAGCAAGCCGCCGGCAGCTTTGACACGAATTTTCGTGGCATTGCCTGGGAGGTAGGAGAGCGGAACTTCCTCCAGATCGACGATGACCAAATCATCGGGATCGGCGCCGGCTTGTATGGCTTCATCGAAAGCCATTTTCTTGGCCAATGCCAATGTTTCTTCGCGTCCGAGTTCATCGGTTTTGAAGATTTTCTCGATTTGACCGCTGACTTGGGAAATGGCAGAGCCGATGGCGTTGGCGACTCCTGAATTTTCAGGCTTGATGACTTTGGATGCGCCTTTGAGTTCGGTTGGGAACAGGATGCTCCCTCCACCGACCAGAATGACGGGAACTGGATCTGAACTGGTTTTCATCTTGTCGATCGTCTCTTCTGCCATGTCGACCATTTTTGCATAGACTTTTTTCAGCACTTCTTTATCAAGGTGTGCAACCAGGGATGGGTCACCGAGTTCAGCGACGCCTAAAGCTACAGCGACATCAGTGGTCGTGAGCGTATCACCGCCGAAGACGAGGCCTTTCTCAATCAGTCGATAGCCGACGCTTTCCGGTCCGATCTGGAAACTGCCGTCACCATTCAATGTAACTATCGTGCCGCCGCCCAATCCGATGGAAGCGATATCCGGCATCCGGAAGTTCGTCCGGACGCCGCCGATTTCAACTGCCAGAGACGACTGGCGGGGGAACGATGCCACCAGTACGCCGACATCTGTTGTTGTTCCGCCGACATCGACGACGAGTGCATCGGGGTGGTCAGTCAGATAAGCTGCACCGCGCAGACTGTTGGTGGGTCCGCAGGCAATTGTGAGAATCGGGTACTTCACTGTATATTCAACGGACATCAACGTGCCGTCGTTTTGGCCAAAGAAAATATCGGCATGGATTCCTTCTTGCTCAAGCGCTTTGATGAATCCATTGGCAGTGGAAGTCGCCACATCGACGATTGCAGCGTTGAGGATGGTTGCATTTTCACGTTCGAGCAAACCGACACTGCCGATTTCACTTGATAAGGAAACAGCGACTTCATCGCCGAGCACTTCTCTCACGATTTCTCCAGCTCTTGTTTCATGTTCTGTTGAAACGGGTGAGAAGACGGAAGTAATGGCGATCGAATCGACCTGTCCCTTTACTTCTTCTGCAATTTCTCGAATCCGTTCTTCGTCGAGCGGCACGATTTCACTTCCATCGAATTCATTGCCTCCGCGTACGATATATAAATGTTTCCCAAGGATAGAGCGCAGATCGTCAGGCACACCAACGAGTGGCTTGATCGCAGTAGTGGCGGGGGCGCCGATGCGGATGGCCGCCACTTTATTCAGACGTTTCCGTTCGACGATGGCATTGGTGCAATGCGTAGTGCCGAGCATTGCATAGTCAATCTGTTCGACCGGCACAGCGCTGGCTGCGACGACTCTTTTCAGGGCTTGATAAATCCCGGAGCTGACATCTTCGGTTGTTGTAGCTTTCACTTCTGAAATGACGTTATATGCTTCATCTAACAGTACGGCATCGGTATGGGTTCCACCAACATCAATCCCTATGCGGTAACTCGCCATATTAAATTTCCTCCTTCACTAAAAGCAATTCTTCGAGCGGTTGAAAATCGAGATCATAGCCAAAGTAGCGGGGACCGGTCACTTCAATCCCTTTTTCAGTGCGCCATTTCGGATCACATGGCATACCGATGACTGTGCAGCGGGATCCGTACCGAAGCCCTTCTGTCGTAATTGGCATTCCGGTGTCTGAATCGAGTACGGTAATCAGATCAGGCGTTACACAGACCGTCCGGCCGTCGACTTGAGCAAGCAGATGCTCATTCTGGAAATGCAGTTTGCATTCTTCATCTTTATTATTATTCAATCCTTCTATGGTTGCCGTTCCCTTGGCGAAGCCATCCTGAGTTTTGCGGTTAATGTCAGTAACCTTGCCTTGGAACAGGACACGCCCAGCCGTCAAACCAAGAATACGGTCTACAGGGTTTTCGTTCGCTTTCATTGCCGTCCGGATTTCTGCTCCTATTTTTTCTTCAAGCGTCAGGATGTTTTTGATCGCTGATTGCTTCACGACACGGCCTTCCATCGGATAGATGGCAAGCATCACTGAACCGCCCATTTCGATGGTGGCAGTGCGGGCGATCCGTTCAGCCCAAACGCTGTCGATCGTATTCAGCAGCAGACTGTTCTTTTTCTCATCAGACAAAACCATCGGAGTTGCAGAAACACCTTCCAGATAGAAGGTGACCATCTGCAGTTCCGGGAATGCGCGGCCCATGCCGTCAGCATCGACAACCGGCAAACCAAGGGTTGCGGCTAAAGCAAGAGGCAGCAGCGAATTGATTCCGCCGGCTTCAATTGGCATAGTGGCATAGATTTCTTTGCCGAGGTACTCTTCGAGCGACTTGAATGCAGCGATGGCTTCTTCTCCGTTCGGCACTTTTTCAATCATGACTGTCGGTGCACCCATCATGGCGGATGGGACGATCAGCGCGTCATCCGGAACTTCATCCGGATCGAGAAGCCGGATCGGGCCGTGTTCTTCAATGGCTTGAATCGCCATCAGTTTGCCGATATATGGATCGCCGCCGCCTCCGGTGCCGAGTAAGGCTGCGCCAATGGCGATGTTTTCGATTTCTTCTTTTCCAAGTAGTCTCAAGAGAAATTCCTCCTTTAGTTTTTAGTCAAGACCAAATCAGTTTGTCTGCTGCTTTGCAGTACTTTGCTGGCAACCAATTGCACAGCGAATGCCACTAGAAAGGCGTCAAATCCGGAAGCGCCGGTCAATGTAAATAATCCGAAACCGTTAGGAGCGGGGGTTGTGGCAAAAGCGACCAGTGAAGCAATAACCCAGATACTGACACCGACATAATTTACATTAGGCTGGGCGTCGAGATTGCTGAATGTGTATTTCTTGCGGTTCATCAGGTAATCAGCGACATAGATGCCGCCAATCGGTGGTATTAAAGCACTCAGGAAAATCAGGAATGGGATGAAATGCGTGTAGATTCCTCCCACCGCCATAGTTGTACCGATAATACCGGCTGCAATGGTTAAAACGTATTTAGGTGTATTCTTGAAGATTACCGAAAAGCCGAGTGCAGAAGAATAAAGATTGTTGTCGTTCGTAGTCCATTGGGCCAAAATCAGGATCAGCATGGCACCTGTTCCCCAGCCGAGTCCAAGCAGAATAGACACAATGTCAGTCTGTGCAGTGGCTTTCGCCAATACAGCGGCAATCAACAGGACGGCGCTGAAGCCGGCGAAGAATCCGACAAAAGAAGAGATGACAGCATCTTTGGTCGACTTGGCATACCGGGAAATATCAGGGCCGATGATGGCGCCGACCGCCAAAGAGCCGATGATCAATGATACGGAAAGGCCGATCGTCAGGGGGTCTCCTGCAGCTGGGACACTAAGAACTTCACTTAATGACTGGTTGCTCATCACACGGATCAATGAAGCGACCAAAAGGATGCCAAGAAGCGGGACTGCAAGAAGGCTGAATTTCTCAATGGCCTTATAACCGAAAAACGCTGTAGTGGTCATCAGGATTCCGCCTATCACAACCAGGATTTTAGGGTGGATATCAATATTGAAAACATTGAGCAGGACAGTGTGGAGGCTGGCGCCGAACAAATCCACTTGAACACCGAACCAGCCGAATAAAGCAATGGCTATAATTGCCGACACAGCGTAGGAACCGTACTTGCCAAGTGAAAATCTGGATACAAATGAAGTGGACAATCCGGTCTGTGCGCCGACGACAGAACAGAGGGCGCTGACAACAGCCAATAGAAAACAGCCGATCAGTGTTGCAATTACCGCACCAGTCATTGATAAGCCGGTGCCCAGCGAGCCGCCAAGAACTGTAGCTGATAATGCAATGACTGCTCCCATCCAGACAACTGAAAGTTTCAGCCATCCTTTCCGTTTTTCCTGAGGGACGGGTTCACGTTCGAAATCCTGAACTAAATTTTTCGCGAATCTGTTTTCCATTTCATTTCCTCCTCAAATGTTTTTTATTTTAACTGGGGATGACCATAATTCCGATTCAATTGAAGGAACATCGACTGGATGATTTCATCCGCCGCTTGAACCTGTTCCTCCAAATAATCGGAATCGTATATGTTTATTCCCCAGAAGACACCGTTGGCAAGAAGTACAAATTGTTTAATGATGCTGTCCATTTCAATCGTTTGGATAGAGGGATATGTTTTCAACAATGCGCTTTCCAGCGATTGCAGCATCCAATTATCGAAATCCAGCATATATTTTTGGATGTGGGTTTTTATACTGGGAATCGGCGCAGTGACTAAAGAGATATAAGCAGAAGTTTCTGCTTGGTGGAACGTGTGATGACCGACAATTCCTCGGAGCATCGCTGAAAAAATACGATTCACTGGCTCATGAATATGATTTTCCAGAACTTTTTCCATGGCGTTATGGTGATTCTCCAAAATTTCCTGGAATGCCGCGATAAAGAGAGTTTCTTTATTCTCGAAAAAAAAGTAGATGGATGCCGGTTTAATGCCGACCTCATCGGCAATTCTTTTCATCGTCGCTCCCTGGTAGCCATACTTTGAATATTGAAGAATCGCTGCTGTTAAGATTTCTTGCTTTTTCACGTCTTCACCACCTAACAAGTATTAGGTGAAATTATATGGTTGAATTTTCAGTATTGCAAGACTTTTTTTAGAAAAAAATGAATTGTTAAAATAAACTGACTAATTGAAAGCGATTCCATTCCAGAAAGGCCGGGGGCTGGAGAAAAATATTTATTTTTAAAAATCAGCTAATAATTTTATAGCTTAAGCTGTTTCTTCTTCATATTGATTAAATGTAATTTTTAGAAATTCGTAATTATCATTCTGAATAAAGTTTTCTCTTTCAATCCCCAAACACTTCCCCCTTGATTAATCCATCAAATAGTAGCATCATCAAACTTAGAAACGATTGAGTTGAGAGCGCAGAACATCTGAGGAGGAAAACGGAATGCCGGAGTTGCAGGGCGTCTTGCCCGTGTTGCGGAATATGAAGGATTTTGAGCGGTTGCTGGAGAGCCATCATCCGTATATTATTTTTCTGGAGGTGCGGCTGGCGCAGCTGCAGGTGCTGGTGCGGACGGCGAAAAAGGCGGGGAAGAAAGTCATTTTGCATGCCGACTTGATCCAGGGACTGAAGACGGATGCTTACGGCTTTGAGTTTCTGGTCAGGGAGATCAAGCCGGACGGCATCATTTCGACGCGCGGCAATGTGATCACGCTGGCGAAGAAGAACAACCTGCTGACGATTCAGCGCTTGTTTTTGCTGGACAGCCAGGCGCTGGAGCATAATATCAAGCTGATCGGCCAGAACAAACCGGATTATATCGAGCTGCTGCCGGGCATCATTCCGTCGGTGATCGAGGAAGTGCATCAGAAGACCGGTATTCCGATCATCGCCGGCGGGCTGATCCGCACGCCGGAAGACGTGGAGCTCGCCTATAGCGGAGGGGCTCTTGCCGTATCGACGTCGGATTCCGATCTGTGGGATTTGCAGCGGTAGCAATCTATTGACCGCGTTTTTAAAAGCTGATAAATTTAGAGTGACAAGTTAAGCGCTGTGCAAGAGAAGAAGAGACCCGCACTGGTACGGACAAATCCTCATTGGGATTTGTCCGTTCGGTGCGGGTTTTTTCTGTTTTTCAGGTTTCTGGACGGCCGGCGCAGAACTGGGAAGAAGCCGCCGCAATGCAGGGCGATTAGACGAAACCGCGGTTTCATAGATGTTGGAGGAGAGCGACTTGAAGAAAGACTATATCTTATCGATCGACCAGGGTACGACAAGCTCACGGGCCGTACTGTTTAATCATAAAGGGGAAATCGTTGAAACGGGCCAGCAGGAATTTCAGCAATTCTTCCCGAAACCGGGTTGGGTGGAACATGACGCCAATGAAATCTGGACGTCCGTATTGGCGTGTATCGCGGATGTGCTCCGCAAGTCGGAAATCACGCCCGACCAGATCGCCGGAATCGGCATCACGAACCAGCGCGAGACGGCGGTGGTCTGGGACCGCCACACGGCAAAGCCGATCTACAAAGCGATTGTCTGGCAGTCGCGCCAGACGGATGATATCTGCAAGGACTTAAAAGAGCAGGGCCACGAAGAGCTGTTCCGCAACAAGACGGGGCTGTTGATCGATGCTTATTTCTCAGGGACCAAAGTGAAATGGATCCTGGACAACGTGCCGGGCGCACGCGAAAAGGCGGACAACGGCGATTTGATGTTCGGCACGATCGATTCGTGGCTCGTCTATAAATTATCAGGCGGCAAAGCGCATGTCACCGATTACAGCAATGCTTCCCGCACACTGATGTACAATATCTACGATCTGGAATGGGACGATGAACTGCTCGACATCCTGACAGTGCCGAAAAGCATGCTGCCGGAAGTGTGCCAATCGTCTGAAGTGTACGCGGAAACCATCGACTATCATTTCTTCGGCTACAACGTGCCGATCGCCGGCATCGCCGGTGACCAGCAGGCCGCTTTATTCGGCCAGGCGTGCTTTGACAAAGGCATGGCGAAAAACACTTACGGTACGGGATGCTTCATGCTGATGAATACCGGGGAGCAAGGGGTCCAGTCGGATCACGGCTTGCTGACGACATTGGCCTGGGGCGTCGACGGCAAAGTGGAATACGCGCTGGAAGGCAGTATTTTTGTCGCCGGTTCCGCTATCCAATGGCTGCGTGACGGATTGGAGCTGATCGACCGCGCACCGGAAAGCGAAGCGCTGGCAGCATCGGTCGATTCGACGGACGGCGTCTATATGGTGCCGGCGTTCGTCGGGCTCGGGACGCCTTATTGGGATACCGATGCGCGCGGGGCGATTTTCGGTTTGACGCGCGGCACGACGAAAGCGCATTTTGTCCGGGCGACGCTCGAATCGCTCGCATATCAGACAAAAGACGTCGTAGATGTTATGATAGAAGATGCAGGGATTGAACTCAAAACATTGCGAGTGGACGGCGGAGCCGTCGGCAACGATCTGTTGATCCAGTTCCAGAGCGATATTCTGAATGTGCCGGTCGAACGCCCGGTCATCCAGGAAACGACAGCACTCGGCGCTGCCTATTTGGCAGGGTTAGCGGTCGGATTCTGGAAAGACAAAGAAGAAATCGCCAAGCAATGGCAAGTCGAGAAGACGTTCAACCGCACGATGGCGGAAGAACAATGCGAGAAACTTTATACCGGTTGGCAAAATGCTGTGGCGTCAACGCGCACATTCAAACCGGTAAAGTAACACAACCTTACAAGTTAATATCACAGGCCGGAGATAATGAGAGACCAAGCCAGTTCAGCAGAAGAAATTCTGCAGCTGTGCCGTGGTCTCTCTTTTTTTATGGAGATTGCAGGTGCAGCGCAAACCATGCAAATTCATTTTAATAAAGAGGAGAGATTTTTGATGAAATTTTCCAGTTTGAAACGCAGCGAAACAATTGATGCCATGAAAAACGCGCCACTCGATTTATTGGTCATCGGCGGAGGGATTACGGGCGCCGGCATCGCCTTGGACGCAAGTGTCAGAGGCGTCAAGACGGCAGTGGTGGAGATGCAGGATTTCGCGGCGGGCACCAGCAGCCGTTCAACGAAACTCGTGCACGGCGGCCTGCGTTACCTGAAGCAGTTTGAAGTGAAGATGGTGGCTGAAGTCGGCAAGGAACGCGAGATCGTGTATGAAAACGGACCTCACGTGACGACGCCGGAATGGATGCTGCTGCCGTTTTACAAAGGCGGTACGTTCGGTCCTTTGAGCACCAACGTCGGTTTGCGCGTCTATGACTTTTTGGCGGGCGTCAAACGGGAAGAGCGCAGAAAGATGCTGAGCCGCAAAGAAACATTGAAATGTGAGCCTTTATTGAAGAAAGAAGGCTTAAAAGGCGGCGGCTATTATGTGGAATACAAGACGGACGATGCGCGCCTGACCATTGAAGTGATGAAAAAAGCGGTTGAAAAAGGGGCCCTTGCGCTGAACTACGCGAAAGTCATCGATTTCATCTATGACGGCGGCAAAGTGATCGGCATCCGCCTGGAAGACCAGACGAACGGCGAAGTCCACGAGATTTTCGCGAAACGGATCGTCAACGCAGCGGGCCCATGGGTCGACACTTTGCGTGAAAAAGACCATTCGAAAAAAGGCAAAACGCTGCAGCTGACAAAAGGCATCCACCTGATTTTCGACGGCAGCCGTTTCCCGCTGAAACAAGCCATCTATTTTGATATGCCGGACGGCCGGATGGCATTCGCCATTCCGCGTGAAGGCAAGGTGTATGTGGGGACGACCGATACCGTCTATAAAGCCGACATCGCCCACCCGACGATGACACGGGAAGACCGTGATTATGTGCTGCGCGCCATCGATTTCATGTTCCCGGAAGTGGCCATTAGCGAAGACGATATCGAATCGAGCTGGGCAGGGCTGCGTCCGCTGATCCACGAAGAAGGCAAAGATCCTTCGGAGATTTCGCGCAAAGACGAAATTTTCATCTCGGATTCCGGCTTGATCTCCATTGCAGGCGGCAAGCTGACCGGCTACCGCAAAATGGGCGAAAGCATCGTCGACTTGGTGACTGAGCAATTAGCAAAAGAGCAGGGACTGCGGTTCCAGAAAGTTTCGACGAAGCATCTGCCGATTTCCGGCGGTGAAGTCGGCGGCTCGGAAGGGTTCAAAACGTTCCGTCTGGACCGTGAGCAGCAGGCGCTGTCCATGGGCTTAAACCAGAAGACAGCGGAGATGCTGACAAGCCGTTA
This sequence comes from Planomicrobium sp. MB-3u-38, assembly GCF_002836425.1. Classification (NCBI taxonomy): domain Bacteria; kingdom Bacillati; phylum Bacillota; class Bacilli; order Caryophanales; family Caryophanaceae; genus Planomicrobium; species Planomicrobium sp. MB-3u-38. Next base: position 24,520 of record NZ_PJBO01000037.1, read on the forward strand.
CGGCGCCAATGTCGACCAGGTGCTGGGGATATTCTCTGGCAGACAGCAGGAAGCGGCACAGGCAAGCTTGGATCCATTGGTGTTTGCGATGCTGCGTTACGCGATGGAATACGAAGCGGCGTATAAACCGGTCGACTTTTTCGTCCGCCGGACAGGTGCTTTGCTGTTCGATATCCAGTTTGTCTATAAATTCAAAGAAGCGGCCATCGCGCATATGGCGGAAAGCTTCGGCTGGACAGCGCAACAAACGCAAAGCTATACAACAGAATTGGATGTGCTGCTGCACGAAGCGACGCATCCAGTCGGATAAACGGGCGGCAGTGCTGGAAACCTGAGATTCGCACATCAATGAGTCCTTCTGTCAGAGAGGAGAAACCTCATTGATTGCGGATTTTTTTGTGTTCCAGTGTGTTTGCTTTAAACTGAAAAGGAGTGTTTTGGAATGTCAGAATTTTTGGCAGAATTGATCGGCACCATGATCCTGATTATTTTCGGCGGCGGTGTCGTGGCAGGAGTGGTATTGAAAGATTCGAAAGCGGAAAACGGCGGCTGGATTGTCGTCACGATTGCCTGGGGGCTGGCGGTCACCATGGGCGTTTACGCGGTCGGCAATTTTTCAGGGGCGCATCTAAATCCGGCTGTGACTTTGGGCTTTGCGGCCATCGGCGAACTTCCGTGGACAAAAGTGCCGGTCTATATTGCGGCGCAGATCATCGGCGCCATCATCGGGGCTGCCATCGTCTTTTTGAATTACCTGCCGCATTGGAGCCGGACAGAAGACAAAGACGCGAAGTTGGCTGTTTTTGCCACAGCTCCGGCCATCAGAAGCCCGTTTTCGAATTTGGTGAGTGAAATCATCGGTACGGCCGTTCTCGTGATGGGCTTGTTGTTCATCGGCGCGAACGAATTTACGGAAGGCTTGAACCCCTTGATCGTCGGCGCGTTAATCATCGCGATCGGGATGTCGATCGGCGGTACCACCGGCTACGCCATCAACCCGGCACGGGACCTCGGGCCGCGCATCGCACACGCGCTGCTGCCGATTCCAGGGAAAGGCGGTTCCGACTGGGGCTATGCCTGGGTTCCGGTAGCCGGTCCGGTGTTCGGCGGTATTTACGGCGCGGTGTTCTACAGCGCCGTGTTCACGGGCGATTACAATGTGCTGTTCTGGGTGCTCAGCGCAGTGATGGCCGTGATTTTATTCGGCGCAGCCAGTGCTGAACTGAAAAAAGGCCATACCGCAGCCAATGAAATCGAAGACACGTTAACAGATGACAAAAGAAGACAGAACAATCGCGTTGCAGAAAAATCCATTTGAGGAGGAATTCACAATGAGCAAAGATTATATTTTGTCAATCGACCAGGGGACCACGAGTTCACGGGCGGTGCTGTTTAACCATAAAGGGGAAATCGTCGAAACGGCCCAGCAGGAATTTGAACAATTCTTTCCTAAGCCGGGCTGGGTGGAGCATGACGCCAATGAAATCTGGACATCTGTCCTCGCTTGTATGGCGGGCGTCTTGCGCAAATCGGATGTGGAACCAAGCCAGATCGCCGGAATCGGCATCACGAACCAGCGCGAAACGGCGGTCGTCTGGGACCGCAACACCGGCAAGCCGATCTATAAAGCGATTGTCTGGCAGTCGCGCCAAACCAGTGAAATCTGCAAGGATATGAAAGAGCAGGGGCACGAGGAATTGTTCCGCAAGAAAACGGGCTTGTTGATTGATGCTTATTTCTCCGGCACGAAAGTCAAATGGATTCTCGACAACGTGGAAGGCGCTCGCGAAAAAGCGGACAACGGCGATTTGATGTTCGGGACGATCGACTCGTGGCTCGTCTATAAATTGTCAGGCGGCAAAACGCATATCACGGATTACAGCAACGCGTCGCGTACGCTGATGTACAATATTTACGATTTGGAATGGGACGACGAATTGCTGGAGATTCTGACGGTGCCGAAAAGCATGCTGCCGGAAGTGCGCCAGTCGTCTGAAGTCTACGCGGAAACCGTCGACTATCATTTCTTCGGCCACAACGTGCCGATTGCGGGCATCGCGGGTGACCAGCAGGCGGCATTGTTCGGCCAGGCCTGCTTTGATAAAGGCATGGCGAAAAACACTTACGGTACGGGATGCTTCATGCTCATGAATACGGGCGAAGAAGGCGTCGTTTCCGATCACGGCTTGCTGACGACCCTGGCTTGGGGCGTCGACGGCAAAGTCGAATATGCACTCGAAGGCAGCATCTTTGTCGCGGGCTCCGCGATCCAGTGGCTGCGGGACGGTCTGGAAATCTTAAAAACGGCACCGGAAAGCGAAGGGCTCGCCACGTCGGTCGAATCGACGGACGGCGTCTATATGGTGCCGGCATTCGTCGGACTCGGCACGCCGTATTGGGATACCGATGCGCGCGGAGCGGTTTTCGGTTTGACGCGCGGCACGACGAAAGCGCATTTTGTCCGGGCGACGCTTGAATCCCTCGCTTACCAGACAAAAGATGTCGTGGATGTCATGATCAAAGATGCGGGGATCGAGCTCAAAACTTTGCGCGTGGACGGCGGAGCCGTGTCGAATGATTTTCTGATGCAATTCCAGAGCGACATCCTGGATGTGCCGGTGGAACGTCCGGTCATCCAGGAAACGACAGCATTGGGTGCGGCTTATCTCGCTGGACTCGCCGTCGGTTTCTGGCAGGACAAAGAAGAAATCGCCAAGCAATGGCAAGTTGAAAAAACCTATAACCGTGAAATGCCTGCCGAACAGAGCGAAGAGCTCTACGCCGGCTGGCAGCAAGCGGTCGAATCGACCAGAACGTTCAAACAGAAAACAGCACGAAAAGCGCCGATCGCTTAATAAGCGGCGCCTATAGAATTCAACGGACCGAGTCCATCTGCAGATTTTATTCTGCGGATGTGATTCGGTCTTTTTTTTATTCGGAGAAAAGTATCCTGTTATGGCCTGATTCGCTATATAGGGAGTATAGGCCCCTTTGCTGGGAATCCTGCCTAAAAAAGGAGATGAAAAAATGACGAAAACACAGTTTGTAAAACGGATCACGCATCCTGATTACGGCGAGCTTTACCAGTTTTACGAAGTGGATGGAGCGACGCTGGAAGAAACGTCGTTGGATCCGTTCGAGGCGGGGCTTCTGCTGATGGCGGAAGGGGAAGAAGTGGAAGTGCTGCCGGAGATTCTGATGATCTCTTCAAGACGGGGAGCGGATGCCAGCGGCTATTTCGCCGGCGAGCAGTTTGTGGTGCGGAAAGGGTCGAAGTTCGCCGCATCGACTTCGGCGAAATGCCCGAAGAATTACGTGAAGCTGCGTGAAAAGCTGGTTTTGGAAGGCTTGCTGATTCCGCTGCATAACCAGCTGTTTTTACTGGAAGATTACACGTTCGAGAATCCGGTGATTGCTATGGGCACAGTGATTGGCGGCTGGTGCAAAGGGCCGCATGGCTGGAAAGGGAAGAAATAAAACGCGCAGTGCATTACAAGATCAAACTAAAACAGGGGGGTAGTCATGAAAAACTTTTTAGCATTGCCGAATGTTGTAGATATGCGCAGCCGTTTGCCGAAGAAACAGCATTACGGCGCGCGGAGCAAGAAGATCACCACCCGCGTCTGGCATCATTCGCTGACGCTGTCGCATTTGCCAGGGTCCGACGCCGAAAGTTTTGCAAGTTATCATGTAGAAGCGAACGGCTGGCCAGGAGTTGCGTATGCGATCATCATCGAGCCGAAAAACGTGCTGAAGACGCCGCGCGGCAAACGGGCGCGCATTGTCTGGGCGCATGATTTTGACCGGCGCACGTACCACGCCGGCAACGCCAACGATTATTCGCTCGGCATTTGTGTGGCAGGCGATTACCGCAATGAACGGATGCGCGATTTCGTCAAAGAGACGATCGATGAATTGCAGGCGGCGCTGGTAGCGGACGGCGTCGGCCGCGAAGATAAATCGCATCACGAAATGCCGGGCTACAGCTGGAAAGCGTGCTGCGTGTTCGACTATAAAGGGGCTTTCACATTCCTGAACCAGCAGGCGCTGGTCAAGCCGGTGCCGGCGACGTATACCATCCAGGAAGGCGATACGTTCTGGAACATCGCGAATAATATGGATGGCATCCGGGTGGCGGATCTGGAGGCGGCGAATCCGGGTGTCGACAGCAGGACCCTGCAGATTGGCCAGGTCATTAAACTGGGTGAAGCGAAAGGAGCCGCTTTAAAAGAGAAACCGGTGCCGGAGCGGCAACTCGCCATGAAGGAATTTGTTTACTTGCCGAAAACAGCAAAGACGTGGAAGACCTACCAGCTGGACGTGGCGCCAGTTGCGAAGAACAGCGACTGGAGTTTGACGCCGGCGAAGTTTGGAGGACTGGAATATGAGATACTGGGCTATCCGCAAGCGCATATTGCGACGATTGAAACGGGCAGAGGCCATCGGAATATTTATGTCGCGCCGTCGACTGGTGCCAAGATTTTTATGAGATAAGGATGGAAAGCCGCTCATTTTCAGCTGAGGGGCTTTTTTATTTGGCGGAAAGGATTGCCATTTGTATATATATAGTATAATATGAGAACAAACGTTCTTATGTTAGGAGGGTTTACATGACTCCTTTAATGTCGAAGGACCTTATCGTTCATTTCGAGAATATGATTTACCTGCCTTTTGTTCTCACCATTTTGCATAAAGACAGGGAGATGATTGACACGATGCCCTTTAAATTAAAACGTCCTTACCTGCAGATGGTTGACCAAGCGATAAAATGCGCTGAAAACGATTTGAGAACCACCAGAATTTATATGAAAAGACAGCAGTATCGAATACTTAAGGGCAAGAAAGACGATCTGTTTACAGAGTATGTGTTTTACTACAATGGCTACGAAGACCACCGCAAGTATATGCATTTTCAATTACGCAATCGAACCGAAGAATTAATCGGTATGTACTTGTCGTTGACTGGGCCAGTGGAAAACCCTCTTCCGTAATCAGGAAAAGGGTTTTTGTCTTGTTAAAATATATTGCTCAACGCTCGAATAAGGACTCTGGGAATGAATAAGATGATATTCCATACGATGCTTATCAACAGTTCGAATACCAGCGTAAAGCTGAATTCAGCAAAGCAATCAAGAAACACATTGTCTTTGCTGCTTTTGTTTTTATCTTTTGTCTTACGCTTAAAATGGTTCATAGTGTCTCCGTTCAATAAGGTATTTTGAATAGTATAGCCAAAGAGGAAGAACTTGCCAATCCTTTCTTTGCATATTGATTGACCAATTGTTGTGAGTAACGGCTGAGGCAGTTGTTTCCGGTTTTTATTTGCCATAAAGGATTGCCGCCCTCTTTTACGTGGTATAGAATAAGAACAAATGTTCTTATTTTTAGAAAGGGGTGGTTCTGATGAAGAAGATGAACAATCAATTCAAGATGCAAGGCGATATCAAGGACCGGGGGAATATCAAATGGCAGGGGCTGATGCTGCCGGAGCATATCCAGATGCTGCGCGAATGGTATAAGGAAGATGAGGAAGTGAAGCGGCCGGAGCTCGATGAATTCGATCTGCAGCTGATTCAGGAAGAGCTGGACATCGCGTTAAAGCGGAAATGCGAAGTGCTGATTGAAACCTGGCGGGAAAAGCAGCTGTTCAAGCATCGCGGCGTCATCGAGCGCATCGATGTGGCGCACCGGGAACTGGTTTATGAGAGTCCGTTCGGGATGGAGCGGCTGAGTCTGGAAGAGATTGTGGGGGTTACGCTGATCGATTGAGCGGGAAGGCAAATTGGATAGCTGTGTAATTTGGAGGCTGCCTGCCAGGCAGTTCTTTTTTGATTGAGCGCCGGACTGGGTGCTCAATTGACTGGCCCAAACGCTTCCTGTATATTGAAAAAGTAATTAATTGTCAGAAAAATTAAACAGATAATGAATGCTTTTATTTACACAGAGAGGGGAATGGGCATGACGAAGAATTTTGAAGGGCGCACAGCATTGGTGACAGGAGGGAGCAGAGGGATCGGCAGGCAGATCGCCGAACGCTTTGCGGAAGAAGGGGCGAATGTCGCGATCATTGATATCAACGAAGAAGCGCTGGCCGCGGCGAAAGAGGAGCTGGAGGCAAAAGGCTATTCCGTTTATGCGAAAGTGGCGAGTGTCACGGAGAAAGAGCAGGTGGAAGGTGCGGTGGCGGAAGTGAATGAGCATTTCGGCTCCATCGACATCCTTGTGAATAATGCAGGCGTCATCCGGGATAATATGCTGTTTAAGATGACGGATGAAGACTGGCTGACGGTCATGGACGTGCATTTGAAAGGCGCGTTTTATGCGACACGTGCAGCGCAGAAATACATGATCGATCAGAAATACGGCAGAATCATCAATATTTCGTCCACTTCGGCACTTGGCAACCGCGGGCAGGCGAATTACGCGACAGCCAAAGCGGGGCTGCAGGGCTTCACGAAGACGCTGGCGATTGAACTCGGCAAGTTCGGGGTAACGGCCAATGCGGTGGCGCCGGGCTTCATTGAAACGGATATGACAAAAGCGACGGCGGAGCGTATGGGTGTGCCGTTTGACGGCTTTGTCGAAGCGAACGTGGCGATGATTCCTGTCGGCAGAAGTGGCAAGCCGGAAGACATCGCGAACGCCGTAGCATTTTTCGCGGATGAACGTTCTTCATTTGTATCCGGACAAGTGTTGTATGTCGCGGGCGGACCGAAGGACTGAGAAAGGGGATGCGCGGATGCTGAAAGAGATGATTGGCAGACGGTCAGAGAAAACGAAAAATGTGATTGAACGCGGTGCGGTCAAAAAGTTTGCGGAAGCGATAGGGGACACTTCGCCGCTGTTCACAGATGAAGAAGCGGGAAAGCAGTCTGTCTATGGCAGGAACATTGCGCCGACGACGTTCCCGGTGACTTTCGACAGCGGGTCGATTCCGGGACTCGACTTGCCTTCGAAAGGGCTGATCCACGGCGAGCAGAAGTATGCCTATACGCGTCCGCTGTTTATAGGGGAAGAAGTCTATTGCTGGATCGAAGTGAAGGATTATTACGAGCGGACCGGCAGTTTCGGGAAGATGGGTTTTCTTATTGTCGTTCTTTACGGGGAAGACAAAGAGGGGGAGCTGCTCTTTTCGGAAGAACGTGTGATCATCATCAATGAAGCTGCGCGGAAGGAGATGCGGAAATGAGCCGGATCGGTCAGATAGAAGTAGGGGAAACGCTGCCTGTAATTGGGCTGGAGCCCGTCTCGCGGCTGGATCTTATTAAGTATGCCGGAGCTTCCGGCGATTTCAATCCCATACATACGATTGACGAGGAAGCGGAGCGCGCCGGACTTCCGGGCATCATCGCGCACGGCATGTGGACGATGGGGAATCTGGCGAAACTGTTCACCCCTTATTTGGATGAAGGTTTTATTGAGACTTATTCGATCCGCTTTAAAGGCATGGTGTTTCTGAGTGATGTCATTTCGCTGCAGGCGGAGCTGAAAGAGAAGGAAAGCGGCAGGCTGATTTTTGAAGTTGCGGCTGCCAATCAGGACGGGAAACGGGTGCTGAGTGGCCAAGTGGCTTTTTCGCTGGCGATTCAAAGTTTTACGGATAAATGAAGAAACGATAAAAGGGGACTCGCACGAAAAGGAGCGCACAGAAATTGTGTGCTCTTTTAGTTTTGGAGAAAATGGGTGAGGGCCCTGATTAAGGTGAACGTTGATATATTTTTCTGAGCGTTGATATAATTTCCTGAGCGTCGATATAATTTTTTGAACGTTGATATAATCTCCTGAACGTTGATATATTTCGCTGAACGTTGATATACGCCGGCATCCCGAATTCGAGAACGGAAAAACAGCACAAGACACCGGTGAAAGGAAGAATTTCACTCCATATCATTCTAAAATCAAAGGTCAAAAGCCAAAATGCATGCTTTTCGCGGGCGAAAAGCGAAAAAGAGCGCACAGAAATCCTGTGCGCTCTTTTTGTATAGAAAAAACCATTTCAAAACGCTAGTTTTTATTGCCAGTCAGATTTCTGTTCATCAATAGCACCAGCACCGGCCCGATGATCGGCACCCAGGCCAATCCTTTGAAGCGGGCGTCCGGATAAAAGCGGTGGACGGTGTAGATGGACAGGCCGTACAGCACGAACCAGTCGACGGTCATGACCGACACGAGACTCGAGGCGAAGAAATAATCGACATAAGCGGCGAATGAGAATCCCTGCAGGAGCGTCAGCCAATTGCCAACCCACATGATGATGAGGGCGATGAGCCAGAAGCGGGAGCGGAGGAAGCGGACGAGCCAGCGCGGCGTGTGCAGTTTCTTGTCGGACGGGCGGATGCCGAATGCATAATACGGGAGCAGCGCAAAGGCGCCGATGCCGAATGACAGCAGGGCGAACGGCCATGCAGGCCAGCGCTGTTTGTCGTTGAGCAAAAGAATCGTCAGAAAGACCATGGGGAAAATGCCGAGCGAATTGAATACGGCAAAGACGAGCGGGTCGATGTCACCGATATTGCCGTTGAACAGTTCAGGGAAAATCGGGTTATTGGCGCCTGTGCCGGGAGCTATGTAGACAGCGTAACCGATCAGCAGCAGCCAGATGAGTAAGAAAATCATTTCTTCACCTCGTTTTTTGCGCTAAAAGCTTATATTGACCGTAGCAATGTCGAAAAAAGAAGTCAATTTTTACGGAGATTTGCCGATAAAGGAGGATAAGGACGTAATGTTACGGGCGTAGCGAAGGGTATTCCGATTCTTCGTTTCTCGAAATGAGTAGGTCCTTAGACTTTAATTCCTTATATTGTAAATGTGATAAAAGTTCTATGTTTTTGTCATAATAACGGTTATACTGTTTTTACTAAGTTATTGCTGTAATTTCACTTCCGCAGGTGAAATCATATTTGGCTAAGCGGAGTCTGCAGTCCATTCAATTTCTGACACCTAGGGGGAACAACCTTGTTAAAGCAGATGCTTTTTCCCATTACAATACTTTCATTGGCAATCGCCTTATTCTATAGCTGGACACTGACATTCCAGGGAGACCCGTGGCTGGTGACGACGGGGACCAATGTGCTGCAAATTCTCGCCGGGACACTCAGTTCCATCTGGCTGTACCAGGCTTACCGCAGTGCCGATACAAAACATAAATCTTTTTGGCTGCTGTTGCAGCTGGCACTGATTCTGTACACAGCCGGCAACTGGATCTGGCTGATCGTCCAGTTTAGCCAAGGGACGGAGAATTCCACGATTCTTTCTTCTGTCGTGTGGCTCAGTTCCTATCTGATTTTCCTCGTGGCACTGATTTTCAAAACCCGCGAATTGAGCAATGAGTTCAGCGAAAACTCCTATCTGTTTAATATCGCGGTTTTCATCATCACCGTCGCTTCGATCAGCTTTCATTACCTCATCAAGCCGGTGCTGGAATTGTCCGGAGAATCCTGGCTGATCACGATGACCGCCATCATTTATCCGGTAGCGGACATCACCATCTTATTGGTGGTCAGCATTCTATACTATCTGATCCGGAAGAATAAACAACAGGAAGTGCTGCTGTTTTTGCTGATTGGATTTTTTATTCAGATTGCTGCTGATTTTCTTTATGTCTATGTATCCTACAAAGAAAGTTACCAGCCGGGGCATCTGGTAGACATGCTCTGGCTGCTGTCAGTGCTGCTGTTCGGCTTTTCGGGCTATTACTCCAAATCCGATAAGAGAAATGAATTATGGAAGCTGAAAAGTACAGCGAATGATAAAGGAACCGCTTTTCCGTATGTAAGCATCCTGATTCTGCTGATGCTGGTCATGCATAGTTATCAGTTTGACTTCAACGGGCTCAGCAGCGGTTTGCTGATCATCTTCATTATGGTGCTCGGCCGCCAGCTGCAGGTGCTGTTGAGAAATCGCCAGTTGGTGGAGCAATACAGGTATCTGGCATATCATGATCAGCTGACGGATTTACGCAACCGAAGCAGTTTCAATGAGGAAATCGAGCATTTCCTTGCGGATTATCCGACCAAACAGATGGCGCTGCTGCTGATTGACCTAGACCAGTTCAAAGTGGTGAACGATACGATGGGCCACCACATCGGGGATTTGGTGCTCGTCAAAACGGCTGAACGGCTGCAGGCGGCGCTGGACCCCGATATGCTGCTGTACCGCCTCGGAGGAGACGAGTTCATCATTGTCGTTCTGGATGCAACCGATGAAAAATGTGAAGCTGTCGCCAATAAACTCCTGGAAAATTTCAATGAATCACTCGATGTGGATGAATATCAGATCAACATCACGCCGAGCATCGGCATCAGCAAATATCCGGAGCATGGCTATACGCCGGAAGATTTGATGAAAAATGCGGACGCGGCAATGTATGTGTCGAAAGAAAAAGGCAAGAATGGCTACAGTTTTTTCAATGCAGAGCTGAGCCAGGAGAAATCACGCAAAATGACGATTGAAAATGCTTTGAAGAAAGCCATCCAAAGAGATCAATTTATCCTTTATTACCAGCCGAAAGTCGTGCTCGGCACACGGAAAATCATCGGTATGGAAGCCTTGCTTCGCTGGCAGCATCCGGACCTTGGCTGGGTATCGCCGGTTGAATTCATACCGGTGGCTGAAGAAACCGGGCAGATTGTTGCCATCGGGGAATGGGTGCTCGAAGAAGCCTGCCGCCAGAACAAGCAATGGCAGGACGCGGGTTATCCGCCCCTGAACATTTCGGTCAACGTATCAGTGCTGCAGTTCAAGCATGGCAAATTCCTTGAAACGGTCGAGCGGATTTTGGGTAAAACGGGGCTTGATACCCGCTATCTGGAGCTGGAAATCACCGAGAGCATCATGCAGAACATCAAGGAAAGCAAAAAGATTCTTGTAAGCCTGCAGCAGATGGGCATTAAAATATCCATTGACGATTTCGGGACCGGCTATTCGTCTTTGCATGTCCTGCAGAAATTGCCGATCGATACCTTGAAAATCGACAAATCATTCGTGGATGAACTGGACATTGACGAGTTGAATCCGATGGTAAAAGCCATCATCGATCTTGGCCTCAACCTGGACATGACACTGGTCGCGGAAGGGATCGAATCCGAAAACCAGATGAACGTCCTCATCGAACACGGCTGCACGATCGGCCAGGGTTACCTGTTTTCGAAGCCGGTCGCGCCGGAAGATTTCGAGGGACTGATGCAAATTCCCGGAATGCTGGCGGAAGAACTCGAACATGGCATTGTCCGCTGAATGACTGATATCAATAAAGACCTTCCCGCATTTTGATGAATGGGGAAGGTCTTTATTGGTTGAGCGATTTAAAACCCTTCAGGCTTTGATGATTTCTTCCGGATGAAAACGGACCAGCAGCATATCCTCACCTTCAGTTGAGCGGATTTCGAGTGTGTCATAGATGGCATCGATGGCCCGGTTCAGTTCGGTGGCAGAGTCGGCGACGATGGTGAATCGGCCGAACATCTGTGCATAGGAACCTGAAGGCGCAACCGTGTCGCCCGCTTTTCGGTTGACGACAGCGGTCAGGATTTCCGGCATGGCCAGAATCTCTTCCATGCCGCGGATGTCCGCGATGGTCCCGCTGTGCATCAAGATCGGCAGGTTGCAGGAAGGATGCGGGATATAGCTGTCGTCGAAATGGCGGGTATCGTATTTGCTGATGTCCTTGCCGACGGAAAGATCCAGCATCATTTCGAGCAGGTTGATGCCGGTCTGCTTTTCGATGATATTGTAATGCTGTGAACCGCTGATGCGGAAGCCCATTTCATAAAGATAGAAGCGGCCATTATCGTATAGTGCCTGAATCAGGAGCACACCGTTTTGGATGCCCATGCCGCGCAGCATGGCACGCACCTGCGGATCGACTTCCGCGAGATATTGTTCGCGGTGGCGGGAAGGGAACATGACGGCGATCGGCAGTGGCGGATGTTCGGCAAAATGCTTATGGACATGGCGGTCCGTCACGGCTGACAAGACGATATCACCCTGATAGGCGGTATAGTACATCATTAAACCGTATGGGGTATCGATGAACGGCTCGATGATTGCTGTTTCGGATTTCGAATACTCCAGTGCTTTGGCATAACCTGCTTTTACGTCTTCCGGTCCGTAGCACACGGTAATGCCCTGGCTGGCATAGCTGTCGACCGGTTTGACGATGACGGGGAATTGCAGGCTGCCGATCAATTCTTCTGTGAGCCCGTTGTCCAGATTGTATTCTTCGACAACGGGCACATCAAAATTTCGGCAATGATTTTTAAAGCGGTCTTTATTGGAGCAGATTTCCAGCTGTTCATAGGTGGCGTAATAAGGGATGCCGAGACGCTCGCAAAGAGCCAGCGCGTTCCATGTATTGACGTCGTCAAAACCGTTGAAGACGCCATCGATCTTTTCGGCCTGTGCGATTTCCAAGAGCCTGTCGATATCGGCCGTGCTGACTTCATAGCTTTTATCAGCGGCTTTTTTGGCCGGAGATCCGGCGTCGCGGTCGGTGACGATGACGTAGTATCCCATGTTCTGGGCTGTTTTGACGACATCGACCATGTGGGCGATGCCGCTAAGCAGCAGGATCTTTTTTTGCTGAGCTTCCATAAACTGATTCCCCCTTTGAATTCGTGCACATCCAGCTAACGTGAAGCCTGTTATATTGAAACTAGCAATCAGCGGCTTTATTGTCAATGGTTTTCTGAATAATTAGATAAATTAGAAAAAAGGGCAATGGAAGGTTTCTCCAACTGCCCTTGCTTCATTATTCGGCCGGTGTTTTCTCCGACTCATTCAGATCGACATCCACAGAAGACACATAATAGCGTTTTGCATCATCTGCTGTAATTTCCACTTTCTTGCGGTCGAACAGCGATACAGTGGCGACCTTCGTCATTTCACCCGTCTCGATATCTTCTTCGTATACGCGGTAGCCGATGATCGCGTCATCGCGAACCGCATGCCAGGAAACATTGAATGATGTTGCCGTGACATTCATCGGCGCTTCAGGCTGTTTATCCTGGACGCTCGAGTCTGATATCAATTTTGCCGTGACAACGAGGCGTTCTTCATGGGAACCTGTATCCCGGTTAAAAGTACCGGTGCAGGTGATCAAATTGATCATCCGGCTGTCGGAAGGGCCGAAGATTTCCTCGATCGGCGCTTCGTCTGTCACATAGCTTGTTTTTTCTTGGATTTCATAGACCATTTCACGGCCGTCTTTATCCGTTACGATTACTTTTTCGCCTGCTTCCACTTTCTTCAGATGATAGAAAATCGCTGGTCCGGTATAGCTGTCGACATGTCCCGCGAGGACCGCATGGCCTTTGGCGCCGACTTTAAAGCCGGGTTCGAACCAGCCGACCTGGTTAATGTCTTCCGGTACACCCATTTCACCGTTCTCCAGAATGCCGGTCGCTTCGATAGCCGCGTCCACACCGATGGAAGGAATGGCCACTCTTGCAGGAACCATGCCCTGGATGCTTTGCTGACGCTGTTTCTGCAATTCCTGCAGCTTTTCGCGCTGTGCCGGTTTAATCGGGAATTCCGCGATTTTATCGATGTCTTCACCCGAAGCCAGCAGCTCAGCCGGCGCTTCTTCGGTCACTTCCGGAAGGTCGAGCTGAGCGATGTCTTCTTCAAATGTCGGTTCATCCGCAAGGGGTTTCAAGATAACGAATAGCACCCCGCAGAGGATGACCGCTGTTGCCATTGTCCAAAATTGTCTCATCGCCCATGCTCCTTTCCAGTTTGGTTATTGCTGCTTTCTTTGACGAAACGTCATTGTTCCAGCTGCCAATAGGATCAGCGTGCTCATTGCAACCCAGATCATCATCGTGTTTGACTGGTTTGCTGAACCGCCAAGGCCGGTAGCAGGCATTTTGTCAGGAACAGCTGTTTCGAATTTTTCAGGGAACTGGTCAACGATCGCGCCGCTTAAGCCTTTACCGATTGCAAATACAATTGTGTAGCCTTCACGGTACGTATTATAAGATGATTCGAAATCGCCGGTCGCATATTGAGTGAAAGTATCAATTACCGATTGCTCATGTGCTGCAATATTAGCTGTCAATTCTTCCTGCGGCAAACGTTCTTCTGTTGCAGTGCTCAGGAATGCAGCCAATTCTGATGCAAATGTTTCAATCAACGCTGTTTGCGCCTGCTGAATTTCTTCTTCATTGCCGCCGGCTTGTGCAGCAGCTAAATCACTTTGTACCGAAATGTGTTCGTTGTTCCAAAGAGTCGCGAATTGAGTGGCTGCGTCTTCACCGTAAAATGAAGCGATGGCTGCACTGAATTCTTCTGTGTTCTGATCTTGTGCCCAATCGGCAAAATCAAAATCTGCCGCATTGTTATAGCCTTTTGTCATGCTAAGCTGCGCCAAAGCGAAATGCTCTGCTGCAATACGGCTGACCGTTGAACGGAAGTCGCCGGCTGGTGTATTCGGGTCAGTGAATTTATCCGGGAACTGTGCAGCGATTGCGCCACTGATGGCACCGCCGGCTCCGAAAATCTGTTTGAAGCCTTCAAGATAAGATGTGTAAGCTGCTTCGTAATCACCGTCTGCATAAAGGTCAAAGGTATTTTGCACGAAATCTTCATGTGCGCGAAGTGCTTCAGTCGCGCCGTCTTCCGGAAGATTGCCTTCAGTGGCAGTTCCGAGGAATGCGCCCATTTCATCGACGAAAGACTGGATCTCAGCCAATGCTTCTTCCTGTGCGGCTTCGTCGCCTGCTTTCACGGCCATGGCATATTCATCAGTGCCGGTATTATGTGTTTCAAAAATCTCAGTGAAAGCGGCTCCGCCTTCTTCACCGTATACAGAAGCGATCACCGGCTCCATATCTGCTGCATTGGCGTCAAGTGCGGCCATTGCTGCTTCAGCGGCTTCGTCGCCGTCATAGATTTTCATCATCGAATCGACTGCCAGTGCGTAATGCTCGGATAACAATGAATCCAATGTGGCCCGCAGCTCGACACCGCTCGTTTCTGTTGGTGCCATTTCATCTGCGCTTACTGTCATGCCCATGCTTGGCACCAATAAAGCTGCCCCTAAAATAGGTGCTAAAATTTTTCCGTATTTCATCCTCAACACTCCTTTGTTTTTTGTTTCATACAGGTATAACGGAGAGAGTTGGGATTTAGATCAGTTTTTTTATAAAAATACAAAGATTTTTTGAACGAAGATGCTGTGTACTAAAAACTATCTAAGATATGTAGCAAAATAGCGAAGACGTCTGCAGATCAGCGAGACTGCCGAGACCCCGCAGGGAGCGAATGCGGACGAGGAGGCTTGGAAGCGAGCCTGCGACAAGCGAGCTGTTTTGCGAAATATCGTTTATCAATTCTTTCATAATAAGGAAGCGACACATTATTTATTGCAAAACTGATCTAAATCGGCCTTTTGCACGTTAGATAGATAAGCTTACAAAAAATAATACCGGCCGAGACTATCTCCAATCTGGCAGGGTATAGTAAGCTAGTACTATGACACACGAATACAAAGGAGAACATCCATGGAGAAAAGTTCCGATACGCTGCTTTACTCGCGCATCCGTGAGAAAGACAAAGATGCGCTGGAATATTTGTACGACCGGTACGAAAAGATCCTATTCTCGTTTCTCTTAAAAATGACCCAGGACCGCGACTTGGCGGAGGAAGCCCTGCAGGAAGTGTTCATCAAAATCTGGCGGGGCGTCGGCGAATACGACGACAGCAAAGGGAAGTTCACTTCCTGGCTGTTCCGGATGGCGCAGAATTCCGCGATCGACCTGATCCGGAAACGGAAGAAGGCGACTGTGCCGCTGGATGAAGTCGCTGAAATGCCGAGCGGCGAATCCAGTGTCGAGCAGACGGCTGAATGGCAGGAAGAAAAAGAACATATCCAGGCTGCGGTTTCGCAGTTATCAGCTGAACAGCAGGAGATGATCCAGTTGTTTTACTTTAAAGGCCATACACACGAAAAAATCGCCGAATTATGCGGGATACCGCTCGGAACCGTCAAGAGCAGGATCCGACTGGCACTCAGCAAGCTAAAGAAAACACTGCACGGGATGCAGGAAAGGGGGGCTATCGATGAATAACGAACATTGTGATCAATTGGTCGACTACCTGAACGGCACATTATCCGCCGAAGAAAACCGCCAATTCGAAGAACACCTGAAGACATGCGACGAATGCCGGGAAATCGCGGACGCAACCGGGCAGCTCCCTTATCTTTCAGACCCTGCAGAACCACCTGCGGGAATGAAATCACGGATCCTGTCGAATGTTTTCGCAGAAGAAAGTGAAAGTGAAGGCGCACCGGAAAACCGGAGTTCACATTCGGCGTCGAGTGCTTCATCAGCATCGTCCGCCGCGGCAGGAGCTGCCGTCGGCAACCGGGCATCGAGTGCTTCACACGCTGAGTCTGAAACGTCAGATCGAAAGCCGCGCAATGATGAACGGACGAATGTGGTGCCGATGACCGGCCGTGGCCGCAAACGGAATTGGGTGACGCCGCTGATTGCGGCAGTGCTGCTGGTTTCATTGCTTGGCAACGTGTTTGCATATATGCAATTGCAGGAAGAACCTGAGCAGGCGGCGCCGGAACCGGCACCAACTCCGCCGGAGACGGCCTTCCAGTCAGTTGACTTGCAGCCGAGCGAAGGCTTTGGCGGTGACGCAACTGCCGCCGTTATTGAAGAAGAAAACGGGGCGCTCAATCTGGTTGTGACAGCAGAGCAGCTTGCCGCGCTTGAAGGCGACCAGGTCTACCAGGTCTGGCTCATCGAAGGCGACAACCCGATTCCAGCCGGCGCATTCACGACCAACGCGAACGGCGAAGGCGCAACGTATTTCAATATCGACAATAACACCGAAGAATGGGATACCATCGCGATCACCTTGGAACCGCAAGCCGGCAACGAATTGCCGCAGGGCGAAGTAGTGCTGAGCGCGGGGATATAGATTTGAAAGCAAGCCGGCTGCCGAGTGCAGCCGGTTTTTTTGATGGTTTTTTGAATGGCGAGTCGGCAATTTTGCCGCCGGATTGGCTGAACGCCGATATAATTGTCTGAGCGCTGATATAATTTTTTGAACGCCGATTTAATCTCCTGAGCGCCGATATAAATTTTTGAACGCCGATATAATTTCCTGAACGCCGATATAATTTTTCAAAGCCTCGATGGCTACTCCAAATCGAGCAAATATCAACAAAATAAAACCCAAACTCCCCAAACAGCAAGTCTTTCTGTAAAGAAATCAACTAAAATGAGAAAAAACGCGGCAAAAACACTCCTTTACTCATCCCAGAATTTATTCGCATCAATCCGGATCTTTGAAGGAAATCGCAGCGCGACAATCGAAACAGTAAAGGAGAGGCTGAAAGGAAAGATGGAAATGGAAGAGCTGATTACTCAAATTACGGAGCGCCTGCCGGCAATCAGCGGCGGCATCCGGCTGGTGGTGGGCATCGATGGACTGAGCCGGTCGGGGAAGACGACGCTTACGGCGAAGCTGCTGGCGAATTACGAAAAAGAAAATATACCGGTGATCAGTTTTCATCTTGATGATCTGATTGTTGAAAGGGAACGGCGCTACGGCACGGGCAAAGCGGAATGGTATGAATACTACCAGCTGCAATGGGAAACGGAATGGCTGCGCGAGCATTTTTTCGGGCAACTGAAAACCGCCGAAGAACTGGCGCTGCCATTTTACGATCCGCAAATGGATCGCCGGGAGAGCCGGAAAGTTGCGCTTCCTGAAACCGGCATTATCATCATCGAAGGCGTTTTTCTACAGCGGAGCGAGTGGCGCGGACTCTGTGATTACGTCGTCTATGTCGACAGTGCGCAGGAACAGCGTTTCTACCGCGAATCCGCAGAAGCCAAGCGGAATATTGAAAAATTCCAAAACCGCTACTGGAAAGCCGAAGATTATTATCTGAAGTCACAAAACCCACAAAGCCACGCGGATTTCATTGTCCGGAATTAGCGGCAGATACATAAAAGGAGAAGAGATACATGGAAACAACCGATAAAACAGCGCCGCTCGAAGCGGCGCGAAAGTTCATAGACCAAAATTTTCCGGATTGCGACGGCGCGTTGCTGGCCGGCAGCGCGGTTCGCGGGGAAGCGACCGCCACATCAGATTTGGACATTGTCGTGTTCGACAGCAAAGTCCCGTCTTCCTACCGGGAGTCATTGATGGCGTCCGGCTGGCCAGTCGAAGTGTTCGTCCATAACCTGACATCGTATCAGGTGTTTTTCCGGGATGATGCTGAGCGGGCCCGGCCGTCGATGCCGCGCATGGTATCTGAAGGCCTTGTGCTCCGGGATACGGGTGTGATCGACGCCATCAAAGTGGAAGCGCAAAACTTATTGGAGAATGGACCGGAAGAATGGACGGATGCCGCCATCCGCACCAAGCGCTATTTCCTGACCGACACGCTGGACGACTTTATCGGCTGCACCGACCGTGCGGAAGGCATCTTCATCGCAGGTGCTTTGGCTGAAGGCATCGCTGAGTTCGAGCTGCGGACGCATGGCCGTTGGATTGGCGCATCCAAATGGATCGTTCGCTCTTTGAAGCAGTACGATGGGCAGTTCGCCGAACATTTTGTAGAGGCATTCGACCATTATTACCGTCATGGCAATAAAGAAAGCGTCATCGAACTCGCTGACACGGTTTTGCAGCCGCATGGAGGACGTTTGTTTGAAGGGTTCTCGATGGGGAAAGAAAAAGGATGAACAGAAAAACCCTCCAGAAACTGAGTTACTGGAGGGTGAATGTCTTCTTATAAAGCGATTTGTCAATCGGGGGAGTCCAGGCTGATGCCGCTTGAAAATTCGATGGCCTGTTGGACAGTGGAGAATGTCATCAGGGACTGGCGGTGCATCTGGAAACCGGAAATTTCAATAGCTGTTTTCGCGTTGATGCCAGTCACATATAATTTGCCGCCCATCAAACGGAGCACATCCTGGATCATCAAGAGGCGGTGGATGAAGGAATCGCCTTCCCAGATGACACCGGAAATGTCGATGATGATGTGCTGGACAGCATTTTTCTGTACATACTCACTCAGTTTTTCCGTCAGCGCGGAGAACCGTTCTTCATTCATCTTGCCGACGAGTGTCACTGCACCCAGGTTATTATGGATGGACAGGATCGGCAGCATCAGGCGGTTGATCTCATCTTCTTTCTCGATGAGCAGCAGACGCTGGCGTTCTTCGGTGGAAACGTCCGTCTGTGTACCGATGAAATAGAGATGGTCATTGACTGTCATCGGTTCGATATTCAACCGGTTCCAGAACGGAGTGCCGTCTTTCTTGAAATTGCGGAGGGTGACAGTCGTCTTTTCTTTATTCGCAATAGCGTCCCTCAGTTGTTGAACGGCTCTTTGGCTGGTGTCTTCCCCTTGCAGGAAACGGCAGTTTCTGCCCATAGCTTCCTCGCGGCTGTAACCGGTCAGTTTTTCAAAAGTTTGATTTGTATAAATGATGGGATTATCCGGCTGCTGCGGATCTGTTACGGTGGTCGCAACCTGGCTTCCATCAAGCATTGCCTCAAAAAGGGCGGATTGGGTATCGGGGCTTAAATGTTTCATCGTGATTTCTCCAGTCTGTTAGGTAGTCAGTGGAGCAGCCAGTCGCGGCTGCTCCCATTCAAAAGCATGGCATGACCGGAGAATCAGATAAATTGAAGCCTCCGTTAATATTGGTTAATCGCGGTCGTGTGTATTTCTCAGTTTTCAGTTTACCGATAGTGTCTTCACCTTGTCCAGAAATATGGGGCTTTATTCACGAAAAGTTAGAAAACAACAGTCAAGATTTCATCGAATTGAAATAAAAGAAATGAAGGAGGCAATTTCATGAAAACAATTGGCTTAATCGGCGGCATGAGCTGGGAATCGTCGCTCGAATACTACCGGATGATCAATAAGAAAGTGAATGCGCGGCTAGGCGGCTTGCATTCGGCAGAATGTCTGCTGTACAGCGTCGATTTTGACGAGATTGAACAGCTGCAATCAGCGGGTGAGTGGCAGAAAGCGGGTGAACAGCTGGCGGACACAGCGAAAAAACTGGAACAGGCAGGTGCGGAATTTATCGTCATTTGCACAAATACGATGCATAAAGTTGTCGGACAGATTGAAGAAAAGATTTCAATTCCGGTGCTTCACATCGCTGACGCAACCGCTGCGGAAATCCGCAGACAGAATTTGGTGAAAGTCGGTTTGCTCGGCACCAGCTATACGATGGAACAGGATTTCTACCGCTCGCGCATCGAATCACATGGCATCGACGTGTTGGTGCCGCCAGCCCAGCAGCGCGGTGAGATTAACCGCATCATTTTTGAAGAACTGGTTGCAGGTGACTTACGGCAAAGCTCCAAGGAGACTTTCCAGCAGGCCATCCGCGAACTGGTGGCTGATGGCGCAGAAGGGATCATCCTCGGCTGCACGGAAATCGGTTAATTGATCAAGCCGCAAGACGCGGAGGTGCCGGTTTTCGACACAACCGAAATCCACGCGGCTGCAGCCGTTGATCAGGCATTGGATAATAACTGATAAAACGGCGGGCGATTACGGAAAAATCGCCCGCCGTTTTCATTGGTCTGAAGAATAGAAGCCTTCATATATTTTACTGACTTTCATTTTAAACTCTTCTACATGGACAAACCTTGCCTCTCGCAGCATCTCTTTTCCGTCCGCGAATAAAATAAGGACCGGCACTGTGAAAATGGAGAAATGACCGGCAATCTCGGGGATTTCCTCCGCATTGGCAACGCTGGTTTGAATACGCGGAAAATCATTCATCGCTTCCTCGACCTGAGGAAGTAAACCATGGCATACGCTTCAACTCGTCGTTAAAACGTAGAGAAACTGCAATCCTGGCTTTTCGCTGAACGACGTTACTTCTTCCATTGAAATGAGTTCCTTCATTACTTTCACTCCTGACTTTTCCACCATTCAGGTTTTACCTATTCCATTCCCTCGCCGGCAGCCTTTTCAAACAACAGCGCACCATTTTGAAGCCAAGTCGAATCAGTTGTCTAATAAAATCAATCGCGGTATCCTTTTAGTATATATACCCGCAGGGGTATAAAATAATGAAGGCATCACAGCAAATTTGCATGAGGAAAGGAGCCCATATGAAAGACCTTTGGACGGCTTTGTGACCATCTCAAAAATTTGCGTTCCTGGCAGGAATCGCGTTTCTGTTATTCCTTATTATTACTCAGTATTAACGGCTTAATTCGATAAAAAATGTTTTATATGCATCAATGAGGGAAATTTACCAAAAGAATGAGTACTTAAAAGAGAGGAGCAATACACATGTTTGATTACACAGTAGAAACAAGCAAGAGCAAGGACGAAGCAGTCCGGGACCTGGAAGCGAACTTGAAAGACGAGAAATTCGGGGTGCTTTGGAATTTCGATTTGACGGCAAAGCTTCAGGAAAAAGGAACTGATTTCAGTACACCTTATACGATACTTGAAGTCTGCAACCCGCAGGAAGCGAACCGCGTTCTGTCGGAAGATCTAATGGTCGGCTATTTCCTTCCATGTAAAATTGTTGTCTACGAAGAGGGCGGCACTACGAAAATCGGCATGCCGAAGCCAAGCGCACTGATTCAGATGGTTGAAAATGATTCGATCAAAGAAATCGCGGTGGATATTGAGAAAAGATTGATCGGCTGCATCGATAAGACCGTTTAAGATAAATTTTTTTAACGGCCCATATACCCCCTATGGTAATAAATGAATCAAAGGCAAGGAGGAATTGTATATGACAGTAGAATCCGTATCACCCAAGAAAGTTGCCCGTCAGGTTTTTAACAATGAACCCATTTATGTATTGGATGTCCGCAGCCCAGAGGAAGCGGAAGACTGGAAAATTGAAGGCGATCACGTTCAATTTATCAATATACCATTCAAAGAGTTGAGTAATTCCGACTCATCCGACCTGAAAGAACTGCCGGAGAATCAGACACTGTATACGGTTTGCGGGAAAGGGAATACTTCACAGAAAGCTGCCGCATTCCTGCAGGAAAATGGTTTCGATAATGTGTACTCGATCGAAGGCGGTATGGCTGCCTGGAGTGAACAGCTTGAAACAGTCAAAATCGGCGAAGTGGCCGGCGGTGCGCTTTATCAATTCGTGCGCCTGGGCAAAGGCTGCCTGTCTTATTTGATCGAATCTGACGGAGAGGCCGCCATTGTCGATGCCAGCCGCATGACAGAATCCTATGAAGAATTCGCCCGGGAAAAAGGGCTGAAAATCACGCATGTAATCGATACGCATTTGCATGCCGATCATATTTCAGGCGGTAAAAAGCTGGCGGATTCAGCGGATGCCACCTACTATCTACCGCCGGACGATGCAGAAGAAGTCGTTTTCGATTTTGAACCGATAACAGACGGCATGAAACTGGAAGTCGGCAGTGCGGTGATCGAAGCCGTATACTCTCCGGGGCATACGATCGGCAGCACAACTTTCGTTGTCGACAATAAATACCTGCTGACCGGTGATATTCTGTTTGTTGAATCCATCGGTCGTCCGGATCTTGCCGGTAAGGCGGGAGACTGGGCTGATGATCTTTATGAGACCCTGTATGACCGTTATAAAAAGTTAGCGGATGATCTGCTTGTGCTTCCGGCCCATTACGCGGACGTCAGCGAATTGAACGAAGATGGCAGTGTTTCCGAAAAATTGTCTGTCCTGTATCAGAACAATGAAGGCTTGCAGATTAACGATGAAGAAAAATTTATCAAACGGGTGACGGAAGATCTGAAAGATCAGCCGAATGCTTACGAAGAAATACGGCAGACCAATATGGGCAAAATCCATCCGCCGCTTGAAGAAGCGAAGGAAATGGAGACCGGTCCGAATAACTGCGCAGTATAATAGAAGAAAAGGATAATCCTTGACCGTGGAAATGTTTAGTCCTAAACTGGGCACAGGTCAACGGATTATCCATTTTACTTCTCAGTTCAATTACTTGAATTTATACCCTGAGGGGTATATAATTGGGTTATAGTATTAATAAAGAGATCAACAAGGAGGCAAGAAAAAGATGGAATACGACAAACAAGTCCAGAATCGCTTAAAGCGGATTGAAGGCCAGCTGAAAGGTGTGCTTCGCATGGTGGAGGAAAATGACGACTGCCGTGATGTAGTTACACAATTGTCTGCTGTAAGAAGTGCAGTGGATCGGGCTATCGGGGTCATCGTCAGCGAAAACTTGGAACAATGTGTGCGTGAAAGCCTTGAAAACGGTGAAAGCACAGACAATCTCGTAAAAGATGCAGTCAGCCTTCTTGTGAAAAGCCGATAAAAAAATTCGTCAAACTTATGGGTTGACGAGTTTTTATCTCGGATGTTAGTATACCCCTATAGGTATTTTACTTCTCTGTTGCTCAAGCCGGTGCGTTTTTTATTTTTTGACTTTTATATACCCCGGAGGGTATATTATCAAGGGGGATACAAGCAATTGGAACAGAAAAAGACAACGAACATCATATTATTCAGTGGAGATTACGATAAAGCAATGGCTGCTTATATTATTGCAAACGGAGCAGCGGCTTATGATCATGAAGTGACGATCTTCCACACATTCTGGGGATTGAATGCATTACGGAAAGAAAATCCGCCAGCAGTGAAAAAAACACGCCTTGAAAAAATGTTTGCCAAAATGATGCCGCGCGGTGCGGACAACCTTGGCTTATCCAATATGAATATGGGCGGTATGGGTCCGAAAATGATCAAACAGGTCATTCAAAAGCATAACGCAATGACAATGCCGCAATTGATCGAAATGGCAGAGGAACAGGATATCAATCTTGTAGCATGTACGATGACAATGGACCTTCTTGGATTGAAACAGGAAGAACTGCTCGATGGTGTGACGTATGCAGGAGTAGCCGCTTACCTGGCGGATGCTGAAGACGGCAACGTAAACTTGTTCATTTAACAGAAGGAAAGAGGGAAAACATGGATACTTGGTTGACAATTTTAATCGGAGCAGTAATCGTCTTTATCGGTTATCGCGCAATGTCACCGGCAAAAGGTGTAAAATCCATTTCCACAGACGAATTGAAAACACAATTGAAGAAGAAAGATAAGCAATTCATCGATGTTCGGACGCCTGGCGAGTTCAAAGCCAACCGCATCAAGGAATTTAAAAACATTCCATTGAATGAATTGCCTGGACGGGTCAGCGAACTCGACGCAAATAAAGAAACCTATGTTATTTGCCAGAGCGGCATGCGAAGCAGCAAAGCGGCTGCCATCCTGAACAAAAATGGTTTTACTGATGTGATCAACGTAAGAGGCGGCATGGGAAGCTACCGCGCTTAATTTGAAGGAGGAATAACGAATGAAAACAATGACTGCACAAGAAGTACAAGAATATATGAATAACAATAAAGCTGTTTCAATTATTGATGTCCGGGAAACAGAAGAAGTGAAGGCAGGGAAAATTCCCGGTGCTGTGAATATTCCTTTAGGGCTTATCGAGTTCCGCCTGCAGGATATCGACAAATCTCAGGAACACATTATGGTATGCCGCTCAGGAAGCCGCAGCGGAATGGCGACAAATATTCTTGCTGGCCGTGGCTACAATGTAATCAATATGGACGGCGGTATGATGGCCTGGGACGGACCGACTGAATAAAAAAACCAATATTTTTTTAACAATAAATATACCCCAGGGGGTAATTAGGAGGAAATTAAATGATTCAAACAGATAAATTACTGGATGCAAAAGGGCTTGCTTGCCCAATGCCGATTGTACGCACAAAGAAAGCGATGACTGAACTCGAGCCGGGCCAGGTTATTGAAGTGCAGGCAACTGACAAAGGGTCCTTGGCTGACATCAAAGCCTGGGCGAAGAGCAGCGGCAACCAATACCTCGGAACATTTGAAGAAGGAGATGTGCTGAAGCATTATTTGCGCAAAGCGGATCAGTCAGAAGAAAAAGAAGAAGTGCAATTTCCGCATACAGTGACAAACGCTGAATTGAAAGAACAGATGGGCCGCGACGATGTAGTCGTACTTGATGTCCGTGAACCGGCTGAATACGCATTTGGCCACATCGAAGGCGCAATTTCCATTCCGCTTGGCGAGCTGGAAAACCGTGCAGAGGAATTGGATGCTGAAAAAGAAGTGATCGTCATTTGCCGCACAGGCAACCGCAGTGATTTCGCAGCAAAACAATTGGCGCACAAAGGCTTCGGACGCGTAAAAAATGCAGTAGAAGGCATGAGCCAATGGGACGGCGAAACAGAACAAAACAACGCATAAGCATATATTGAAAAACAATTTAACTGGAGGAATTATAAAATGGCAGGTAAAACAGCAATCATCGCATCAAACGGAACATTATTCGATGCTTATAAAGTATACAATATCGCAACAGCAGCAGCGGCAAGTGATCACGAAGTGGCAATCTTCTTTACATTCGAAGGATTGAACTTGATCAATAAAGAAGCATATGGCCAATTGCCGCTGCCTGAAGGCAAGGAACAAATTGCTGAAGGATTCGCAAAAGGAAATGTACCGGCAATCCCGGAACTGGTTGAAATGGCGCAGGAACTTGATGTGAAATTCATCGGCTGCCAAATGACAATGGATTTATTCGGCCTCGAAAAAGAAGCTTTCGTCGATGGCATTGATGTTGGCGGAGCAGTCACATTCCTTGAATTCGCAAAAGACGCAGACGTTACATTAACTTTCTAATCTCTTAAAAATACAACGAAAAATATACTGACGGAGGTATTTAAATTGACTGTAAAAGCAATGACAGCAAAAGAAGTAGCACGCAAAGTAATAGAAAATCAGCCTTTATTTATCCTTGATGTCCGCAACGGCGACGCTTTCGCCGACTGGAAAATCGAAGGCGGCAACATTCAGTATCTGAATACACCTTATTTTGATTTATTGGACGGTGTCGAAGAAGTGGTTTCAGAACTTCCGAAAGACAGAGACATTCTTGTCGTTTGCGCGAAAGAAGGATCTTCTGTCATGGTGGCGGAAATGCTTGATGAAGAAGGCGTCGACGCGGCGTACCTTGAAGGCGGCATGAAAGCGTGGAGTGAACACCTGGAACCAGTGAAAGTCGGCGATTTGAAAAATGGCGGGGAATTGTATCAATTCGTACGCATCGGAAAAGGATGCCTTTCTTACATGGCAATCTCAGACGGTGAAGCCGCTATTATCGATGCAACACGCATGACTGATATCTTCTTGGATTTCGCGCAGGAAAAAGGTGCTAAGATCAAGCACGTATTCGATACGCACCTGCACGCAGACCACATTTCCGGAGGACGCCAGATCGCTGAAGCAACAGGCGCAACGTATTACTTGCCGCCGGCTGACGCTGAAGAAGTGGTATTCGACTATGCGGAATTGGTCAATGGACTGGAAGTGGCTATCGGCGACGCGAAAATTGAAATCGAAGCATTATACTCACCGGGGCATACAATCGGTTCAACATCATTCATCGTTGACGACCAATACTTGATGACAGGCGACATCCTGTTCATCGATTCCATTGGACGCCCTGACCTTGCAGGCCTTGCTGAAGACTGGGTAGGCGACCTTCGTGAATCACTTTACAGCCGCTATGCGGAACTCGCTGATGAACTTGTCGTTTTACCGGCTCACTTCATGATCATGGATGAGTTAAATGAGGACGGAAGCGTCGCGAAAAAATTGGGCGACCTTTTCAAAGAAAACCACGGATTGAATATCGAAGATGAGCAGGAATTCCGCGACATGGTAACGAAAAACCTGCCGCCGCAGCCAAACGCTTATCAGGACATCCGCAAAACAAACATGGGTAAAATCACGCTTGACGAAGAAGTTCAGCGTGAAATGGAAATCGGGCCAAACCGTTGTGCGGTTCGTTAATAAAGAAAAAATTGTTTAAAAGTCGCTTCGGCGCTTTGGACAAGGCTCCCGCAATAAGCCGAGAAAATCGCTCGTCTTATTGCTCCGTCGGCATTCGCCTGCTCCTGAGGCGCGCCGGCGCTAAGAAATAGCTTAGATATGCAGCAAAACAGCGTAGACGCCTGCGGGACCAGCGAAGTGGCGAGATCCACTCGGGCGAAGTGAAACGAGACCGAGTTAGCTCGACGCAAGCCCGCGGCAAGCGAAGCTGTTTTGCGGAATATCGATTATTAATTCAAATTAATTAAAACCTAAAGGAGAGATTTTGATGAACGCAGATAAAGTACTAGACGCAAAAGGCTTGGCTTGCCCAATGCCGATCGTGAAAACAAGAAAAGAAATGAAAGACATGGAGTCAGGACAAATCCTGGAAATCCTTGCGACTGACAAAGGAGCAATAGCTGACATGACTGCCTGGGCAAAATCAGGCGGCCACGAACTATTGGAGATTGAAGAAGCGGGCGACGTCCTTAAATTCTGGATCAAGAAAGGCTAAGAGTTGCAAGAGGGTATCGCTGTGATACCCTTTTCGCTTTTGGAAGAGGTGACAAAAGATGAGTTTTGATTTTATTATCGTCATTTTCCTGATCGGCTTCATCGGTTCCTTCATCTCCGGAATGGTCGGAATCGGCGGATCGATCATCAAATACCCGATGCTGCTGTATATTCCGGTCATGTTCGGCTACACGGCGTTCAGCGCCCATGAAGTATCCGGCATCAGCGCCATCCAGGTATTTTTCGCCACAATCGCCGGTGTTTGGGCGTACCGTGGCAGCGGTTATCTGAATAAAACCCTGATCACTTATATGGGGGGAGCTATCCTGGTCGGGAGTTTCATCGGCGGCTACGGCTCGACGCTTCTTTCGGAGGCTGCCATCAATTTTGTCTATGCTATTTTGGCGACCATTGCGGTTGTCATGATGTTCCTGCCGAAAAAAGGTGTCGATGACATCCCGCTTGATCAGGTGACGTTCAATAGATGGCTGGCGGCTGGCTTGGCGTTCATCGTCGGAATTGCAGCCGGCATCGTCGGAGCAGCAGGTGCTTTCATCCTGGTGCCGATCATGCTGGTCGTCTTGAAAATCCCGACGCGGATGACGATTGCGACTTCCCTCGCCATCACATTCATTTCGTCCATCGGGTCGACTTTCGGTAAAATCGTTACAGACCAGATCCTTTATGGTCCCGCGGCAGTCATGATTGTGGCAAGTATCATCGCCGCACCGCTTGGCGCCAAACTTGGCCAGAAGATGAACACGAAATACCTCCAATGGATATTGGCGCTGCTGATCCTCGGCACAGCCATTAAAATTTGGGTGGATATTCTATAAAAATAAAACCAGTATCGGCGGATTGGAGCCGATACTGGTTTTATTTGTGTTCATATTTAACAACTTATAAATTTGTTTGCGCAGAATTGATTTTATTTGCGGTGAATCAGTTTTATTTGCGCAGATTCAGAGTTGTTTGCACAGATTGGAATTTACTTGCGCAGTGATAATTTTCCGCTTCAGAAATGGTATTTTTCCGACCCCGACCGAAAAGGCAGTCACCCCACACTGTTCATATATTCCGATTCAACATACGCAGGCCGTTCAGGATCACGAGGATCGTACTGCCTTCATGGCCGACGACGCCGATGGGAATTGTGATGGACTGCATGAAGTTCAGGATCAGCAGCACAATGATGACGCTGACTGAGAAAACGATGTTCTGTTTGATGATGCGCTGCATTTTTCGTGCCATCCGGATGGAATAGGCGATGCGGGTCAAGTCATTTTTCATCAGGATAACGTCAGCTGTCTCGAGTGCGACGTCGGTGCCTTCGCCCATTGCGATGCCAGTCGTGGCAATGGCAAGCGCCGGCGCGTCATTGATGCCGTCGCCGATCATGGCGACATATTGATGCTCGGTCAGCAGTTTTTTCAGTTCTTCGACTTTATCGCCAGGCATGCAGCTGCCGATATAAGCGTCCATGCCGCTTTCTTCGGCAATGGCTTTAGCGGTTTTCTTGTTGTCTCCGGTCAGCATGATGCAGTAGATGCCAGCTTTCTGCAGGTTCTCAATCGTCGCTTTTGCGTCTTCCCGAACCGTGTCTTTCAGCGAAATGGCGGCTGCGATGCCTTTGCTGTCGCGGACGAAGGTCACTGTCTTCCCTTCATCGGCCCAGCGGTTCAGTACACCGCCCTGAAACTCTTCCGCATCGTGAAGGTTGACAAAGTCGGGTTTACCGATCAAAATTTCTTCACCGTCAATTACCGATTTCAATCCATTGCCGGGCACATCGGTGATCTGCAGATTTCTCAATGGTTCTATGCCTTTTGCTTGAATAAATTCAGTGATCGCCTTGGCAAGCGGATGGTTCGACTGCATTTCGATGCCGGAGATGATGGCCATCAGCCGGTCATTGTCGATATCTTTCCGCAGTGAAAAATCAGTGACTTCCGGTCGTCCGCGCGTAATGGTGCCGGTTTTATCGAAAGCGATGGCACGAATTTCACCAAGGTTCTGGAGATGGACGCCACCTTTGAAGATGATGCCGCTTTTCGCGCCGTTTGAAATGGCCGCCAGCGTTGCCGGCATGATCGATGCGACCAATGCGCATGGTGAAGCCACAACCAGAAAGAGGATGGCACGGTAAATAGTCGTGTTCCAATCCCAGCCGATCAAATAATGCGGCAGAAACAATAAAAGGATGAATACAATCAAAGCGATATTTACATATCGACCTTCGAAACGTTCGACGAATTGCTGGGAAGGCGGTTTTTCGCTGTGTGCCGACTGTACAAGATCAATGATTTTCTGTACCAGCGTTTCAGAATTCGGCTTGGTCATTTCCATTGTAATAGCGCCGCTCATATTAACCGTAGAAGCGAACAGTTCATCTTCTATATCTTTGGAAACCGGCACCGATTCCCCGCTGATGGCGGATTCATCAACTACCGTATGGCCGATCAGCAAACGGCCGTCTGCCGGAATGCGTTCCCCCGGTTTGACGACAAGCCGGTCACCCGGCTGCAGGGAAGAAACAGATACGCGGGTCGTGTCACCGTCTTTCAAGAGCCACGCTTCTTCCGGCTGGATCTGCATCAATGCCGAAACTTCCTTGCGGCTTTTATTCATGGTATAGGTTTCAAGTGCGCCGCTGAGGGAGAAGATGAAAATCAGGATGGCGCCTTCCGTCCAGTAGCCGATTAGGGATGCGCCGATTGCAGCCAGCACCATCAATAATTCCACGTTCGGCTTCCGGTTTTCGATCGTCTTGCGGATGCCGTATTTCGCTTTAGCATAACCGCCGATCAAAAAAGCCGCCAGATAGGTGATGACCGACCACAATTCGATGGACTGGGTTTCAAGAATATAAGCAATGATGATCAAAACACCGGACAAGATGGCAGCGATCAGTTCAATATGCGTTCTCCAATTCCTCATGGGCTCATCTCCCTTTACATTAATTATAGATCTTTTTGCTGATGGAAAGTATTGGATTGTCTTGCAATAAATTTAAAGGTTCAACCAGCATTCGACTTCGAATTTTCAGTTCTTTACAGCGTCCGCATTATATGTGGTACGATGAAAAATGTTCAAATTATAGAGGTTCGCGAAATCCCTCTTAAAAAAACTAAGGAGATGTTTTGAATGAATAATGAAAAAGCGGTCGTCGTATTCAGTGGCGGCCAGGACAGTACCACCTGTCTTTTTTGGGCATTATCAAAATTTAAGGAAGTTACCACCGTTACGTTCGATTACGGACAGCGCCATGCCGTGGAAATAGAGCATGCGCGAAAGATTGCTGAAGAATTGGAAGTTCCGTTTAAAGTGCTGGATATGCAATTGATCAATCAATTGTCTGCCAACGCGCTTACACGTGACGAAATTCCGATCAGCGAAGAAGAAGGGGAACTGCCTTCCACTTTTGTGCCGGGGAGAAATCATCTGTTCCTGTCATTTGCAGCTGTTCATGCACATACAATCGGGGCACAGCACATCATTACCGGTGTGAGCCAAACGGATTTCAGCGGCTACCCCGACTGTCGTGACACGTTCATCAAATCGCTTAATGTAACACTGAATCTGGCGATGGATGCTCAATTCGTCATTCATACGCCGCTTATGTGGCGCGATAAGAAACAGGTGTGGGAGCTTTCTGACCGATTCGGGGCACTCGAATTTGTGCAGGAAAAAACGGTCACCTGCTATAACGGAGTACCAAGCAGCGGCTGCGGGGAATGTCCGGCATGCCAGTTGAGAAATGACGGTCTGGAAGCTTATCTGGCAGAAAAGACCGGCGGTGCAGCGCAATGATGCAGCAATTTTATCCATCAGTCCCGCATGCCTACCGATTTGAATTGAATAAAGATATGAACTTCTCAGCAGCGCATTTCATTCCGCATGCGGAAGCAGGGAAATGTCAGGCGGTGCACGGACATACGTATTTTGTAAATGTAACGGTGGCTGGAAATGAACTTGATGCTTCTGATTTTTTAATAGATTTCAAATTGCTGAAAGACGCAATCCATAAAAAGTATGACCATTCGATATTGAACGATCATCCCGAATTCAACGGGAAATTCCCGACCACGGAACGGCTGGCGGAACAGATTTGGCAGTCGATTGATGGAATCCTTAAAACCCGAGACAATAAACCGGCTTGTCTTCAGGTCATTGTCAGAGAAACACCGACGAGTTACGTGATTTACCGGCCGGAACAGGGGTGGCTGCGATGAAGATTCCTGTAATGGAAGTATTCGGTCCGACAATACAAGGGGAAGGAATGGTCATCGGCCAAAAAACGATGTTTGTCCGGACTGCCGGCTGTGATTATTCGTGTTCATGGTGCGATTCCAGTTTCACATGGGACGGTACGGGCAAAAGCTTTTCCCGGCAGCCACAGGAGATCATCGAAGAATTGAAAGGGATCGGCGGAAGCCGCTTTTCCCATGTCACCATTTCGGGTGGGAATCCGCTGCTCCACAAGGGAATCGGAGAGCTGATCCGGCTTTGTCATGTGGAAGGCTGGAAAGTGGCGGTGGAGACACAAGCGACATTCTGGCAGGACTGGCTGCTGGAAGTGGATGATATTACACTTTCACCGAAGCCGCCAAGCTCAGGCATGGTTACTGATTTTGAGAAGCTCGATGCTTACATGGAAAAGCTGAAGGATTCGAATGCCAGTTTGAAAATCGTGATTTTCGATGAAATGGATTTTGAATTTGCCGGGCAGGTCCATCTCCGCTATCCTGCGGTGCCATTTTTTCTGCAGGTGGGAAATGACGATATTACCTCTACAGACGATGTCCGTCTGGTATCGGGTTTATTGGAGCGCTATGAATGGCTGATCGATCTCAGCACGAATTCCACCATCATGAATGATGTGAAAGTGCTGCCTCAGCTCCATGCTTTGGTATGGGGAAATAAACGCGGTGTCTGAAACAGAAAAAAGGAGTGTCTGCCATTTTGACAGACACTCCTTTTGTGATTGGATTCATCAACATACCGAATCATTGGATTTTGGCACCGACAGTCCGAACAGCGGACGGAGGTACAGCGCGAGGAATGTGCCGGCAAGCGCCAGGATCCCCCAGATATAACCGTGCAGGCTGAACGATGCGATGCCGCCGAAATAGGCACCGATGTTGCAGCCGAACGCAAGGCGGGCGCCGTAGCCCATCAGCAAGCCGCCGATTACAGAAGCGGCGAAATTGCCTGCAGTGACTTGTGTGAATTTGAACAAGCCGCCGGCAGCGGAAGCGATGAACGCGCCAAGGATAACACCGAAATTCAAGACGGTAGTGGAGTCGGCGAAAATGGAAGCTTCAAGTGAAGCGGCATTGGCGCCTTGCCAATAACCCCAGCTTGCCACGTCGACACCAAATGCGCCTGCAATTTTTGAACCCCAAAGGGCGAAAGCGGATGTGATGCCCCAAGGCGTGCCGCGTGTCATCAATGTCAGCGCATTAAGCAGCGCCAAAGCGATTGCCGCAGCGAATAATGGCCAAGAACCGCGAAGGATCCGGTGCCAGCCTTTTGCAGATGGAACCGGCGCCATTTTCGGCGCTTTGCGTTTCTTCTCGATAATCAGTGTAATCCATGCAATCACAACGAAGAAGATGATCGATACAAGCCATGCGCCGCCATAGCCCAGACCCGTGGAAGTGGCAAGGGAGTAAGGCTCGAACGCAGGCATTTCTTCTGTCCAGAACGGCAAGTGGTATGCGCCGATTGTTGCGCCGACGATAAAGAACAGCAGCGTCACGAACATGACGGTGCGTCCGCCGCCGATTGCGTAAAGTGTGCCGGAAGCACAGCCGCCGCCGAGCTGCATGCCGATCCCGAAGAGGAACGCGCCAACAACAAGGCTGACGCCGACAGGTGAAACGTATCCCGCAACCGGACCGCCGAAAAAGGTGGTGCCGTATGCAAGTATCGGTGCGAACAGTGAGACTGCCACTGCCAGCATCAGCATATGGGAGCGCATCGCTTGGCCATTGCCGACTGCCGCTATGCGGCGGAACGCTGAGGTGAAACCGAAGCGTGCATGGAATAAAGTGTAGCCAAGCAGCAGGCCGATCACGAGAAGCATGGACTGTGAAATATGCTGGGTGGCGAGCAGATAAACGAGTAAAAGAAATCCGACAATTATTCCGCCGGCAATCAATGCTTTTTGCGGATCATTCAGGGCAAGACTGTCTCTTGCAATCGGACCTTTTGTGTCGTTGACAGGTTGAACTTGTGTAGTGGTCAAATTTATAACATCCTTTTCCTATTAATTTAGTCGGGAATATTTTTCTATGATAATGTTTCTGGAAATTCAAGTCAACTCTTTGAGCTTCCGGCAAGAGAAAGCTTATTGGAACGGTATTGTATGAGAGGTTTCTCCCATTCCTTACGAGAAGGCGAATGGCTCGTCTTAATTCGTTTGGATTTATTGCAAGGCTAATTCCTTGATTGTATTGAACGTCTGTTGAATAATTACTACAGCATAATCTTATTTTCATTTGAATGAAATGAGGAAATAAATAGAAGTTGAGGTGCAATGGATGAAGAAATTTTGGATGACTGCAATTTTGCTGAGCCTCGCCATCGTTTTGGCGGCTTGCGGAAGCGCAGAAGAAGAAAACACAGAGCAAGCAACAGAAAGCTCAGAGGAAGCCTTTACAATCGGCGTTATTCCGGCTCAGACTGAAGGGGAAATGGAAGAAGCGATGAACAAGCTCCAGAATTATTTGAGTGAAGAGCTGGATCGTGAAGTGAAACTGGATGTTTATCCGAATTATAACGGTGTGGTGGAAGCGATGAATTACGACAAGATCGATATGGCATATCTTGGGCCATTGACTTTCGTAATCGCGAATGCCAACAGCAACGCGCAGGCGATTATTACATCATTGGTGGACGGCGAACCTTTCTACCGTTCATACATCATTACACATGCCGATAATCCATGGAATTCTCTTGAAGATTTGCTGGAAAATCCGAAGGAAATCGATTTTGCTTTCGGTGATCCGAACTCCACTTCGGGTTCATTGATTCCGTCCATTGAACTGAAGGACCGCGGTGTTTATGAATCACAGCAGGAAAATGAATTCAATTCCGTGCGCAACACAAGTTCACACGATGCCACTGCTTTGTCGGTTCTGAACAAGCAAGTGGATGCCGGTGCGATCGACAGCGCGATTTACAATCAATTGGTGGAATCAGGAAAAATCGATGGCGAACAAATTAAGACGATCTGGGAATCGGAAGAATTATTCCAATATCCGTGGGCAGTCCGTGAAAGCATCGACGAAGAAACGGTTGACAAGCTGCAGGAAGCATTCCTTGCGATAGAAGATCAGGTCATCCTGGATGCCTTCGGTGCTTCAGGTTTTACTGAAGCCACTACGGAAGATTATGAAAGCATCAGACAGGCAGCGATCAAAGAAGGCATTATCGAAGAATAAAGATGAAACGTATAGCGGTTATAAAAAAACGGTTATAATATAGTTCGTATAGAAAAAGGAGGATGTCACATGGTTAAAACAATCACGGCAGAAGATTATGCAAATCTTGTTGAAAACAATGAAAGACCGGCAGTCCTGAATTTCGGATCGAATGGTTGAGGGCCTTGCGCCCAATTGGGACCGGTGGTCTCAAACGTTGCTGAACAGGTTGATTCAGTAGATTTTTATAAAGTGGTTGTCAGCGAGGCTCCAGAGTTGGCAGAGCAATTCGGCATTATGAGCATCCCGACTTTAGTGCTCGTTAAAAACGGGAAAGAAGTAAAACGTTCTGTCGGCTTTATGCCGGAAGAACCGTTGAAGGAATTTGCACTAACGTAACTTCCATAAAAATAGCGCCTCCAGCGTCAGTCTCACGAAGCAATTCGCGGACTGTCAGCTGGAGGCGCTTTTTTTTTGACAGAAAACAGGTTAAGAGTTTTTTATTTCGAGGCGTTTTAAGCGAGTTGGGAATAAAAGCGGGGAAGTTGGGAGTATTCTGGCCTAAGTTGGGAGTAAACCGAAGGAAGTTGGGAGTATTCAGGGTAAAGTTGGGAGTAAACGAAAAAATATGTATTAAGCCTAAAAAAGCTTGCGCCCAAATTGAAGGGAGCAAGCTTTTCATACATTATTCGGTTTCCAGTACAGCAAACTCATATCCCTGCTCTTTAATGGCAGCAATCAGCTGCGGCAGGACTTTGACTGTTTGGCTTAACTCATGCAATAAAATAATGGCCCCGTCTTCCAGATGGTCGACGATATTCGCTATAATCTGGTCCGGCTCGTCTTTCAGCTCCCAGTCCATCGAAGCGATGCGCCACATGACGGTTTTGAGCTTCAGCTCATTGGCTGCGCGAAGCGTATCATCATTGAACTGCCCATAGGGTGGACGGAAGAAGGCCACTGGTCTGCCGG
Source organism: Planomicrobium sp. MB-3u-38 (assembly GCF_002836425.1). Taxonomy (NCBI): domain Bacteria; kingdom Bacillati; phylum Bacillota; class Bacilli; order Caryophanales; family Caryophanaceae; genus Planomicrobium; species Planomicrobium sp. MB-3u-38. The sequence goes on from NZ_PJBO01000037.1 coordinate 60,329, forward strand.
TGATGCGTTCAAGAGTATCTACACTATTTTTCAGTTCATCGTATTGCTGCTGCTGTGTCATTCGGTCAGCCAAGTTCCTGTGGTTTACGGTATGGGTGCCGATTTGATGGCCTTCAGCCAAGACCCGTTTCCACGGCCTTTCCTTGTGCAGAAGGCGTGTCTGCCAGAAGAAAACCGCGGGTGTCCCGGTTGCCTTCAATACATCAAGTATGTCAGGCAGGACCCTGCTTGGACCATCGTCAAAAGTGAGAATAACGGTTTTCCTGTCCGCGCTCCGGTTCGGAACAGAGGCCAGGATTTCCGGATTTTGAGAGTCGTACACGACCCTGGACGAATTGACTGCTCATGGACTTTTTCTCATCAAAATCACCTTCCTTAAGACGATTGTATCAAATCTGGAAGAACAGGTTCTGCTGTTCAGCCTCGTAAGTTTCTTCATATTCAGTGCTCGTGAAGTCCTGGGGCTTGCCGTCAAAAATCAATTCGCCGTCTTTCAGGGCGATGATCCGCGTTGCATAGCGTTTGGCAAGTTCAATATCATGCACATTGATGATGGTCAATAAACCCAGTCGTTCATGAATCTCCTGCAATAAGGAGAAAATTCGGTTCGAAGTTCCAGGATCCAGGCTGGCCACCGGTTCGTCACCCAGAAGAATTCGCGGATGCTGAACTAATGCGCGTGCAATGCCGACACGCTGTTTTTGGCCGCCGCTCAAATTTTCGACACGGCGGTTTTCCATTTCCGTCAATCCGACTTCCGCGATGATGCGTTTCGCTTCCTGGATCTCTTCCGATGTGAACCAGCCGATCAGGTTTTTAAACGTGGAGCGGTAACCGAAGCGGCCGGTCAGCACATTTTGCAGTACGCTCATGCGGGGGATCAGGTTGAAATGCTGAAACACCATCCCCATTTCACGCCGGGTCTGGCGCAGCTCTTCTTTTTGAAACGACATCGGTGTGCCGTCAAAATGGATTTCGCCTTCCGTCGGCTGCTGCAGGCCGTTGATGCAGCGGATGAATGTCGACTTTCCGGCGCCGCTTTTTCCGAGAACGCAGACAAACTCGTCTTTTTCAAAAGACAAATTGAGCTGGTTAAGGGCATTGTCTTTCATTCCCGGGTACCGGACGGATACTTTTTTCAGTTCAAGCATTTTCATGCCTCCTTTAGATAACGCGATTCCGGACAAAACTGCCGAGCGAGTCGACAAGAATGACCATGACCATGATGATCAGGACATCGAGCGACACAGATGAATAATTGAACGTATTGAAATCATTGAACAGACGCTGGCCGATACCGCCGCCGCCGATGAATCCCAATATCAATGAAGTGCGGATCGCCACTTCGAAGCGATAGAAAAAGTTGGACAGGACATTCGGCCAGATCTGGGGAAGGATGCTGAAGAGTGAAGCGACCCAGCGTTTTGCGCCGACCGCTTTCATCGCTTCCTGGGGTCCGGTATCCGCCGCTTCGATCAGCTCGGAAATCAGTTTGCCCATGACGCCGATGTTATGGAATGTAATCGCCAGCACTGCCGGGAATGGCCCGAGCCCGAGTGTAGTCAGAAGAATCAAACCAAAAACGATTTCCGGTACAGAGCGCACAAAACTGAGTGCCACCCGGAAAAAGTGAAACACAGGCTTGGAATGTGCTGTATTCCGCGCGGCAAGGAAACTCAGCGGCAAACCGATGATCAGCCCAAGGAAGCTGCCGAGAAACGCCATCGCCAAAGTGGCCAGGGTATCTTCGAGCATACCAGGCAAGCGTGTGAAATCCATCGGGAACCATTGCGACAGGAAGTCGATCATATTCCGGAAATCCCGGAATTTCGTCAGATCGAACTCAGTCAGGCGCATGCTGATGAATATCGCCACAACCAATAAAGCGTATATTACTAAACTCCTCTTTTTAAACCACATCAAAATCAACTCTATTCTTTGGTGATGCCGCTACGGCTTATCATATTGCCTGTAATTTTAAAACAAGGACTCGTTGCGAGTCCTTGTTTTTATTGTACAGTCTTTCACGCTTTTAATTAGATAACTTTAATGCGTCCCGCATTGTCTTCGGTAACTTCTCCGATAATCGAAGAGTGGACGCCGCTGCTCTGAAGGTCGCGCTGCAATGCATCCGCTTCTGCTTCAGGAACAGAAATCAGCAATCCGCCGGAAGTTACAGCGTCACAAAGGATGAGCTGATCGATTTTGCTGATATTGTCCGCGTAATCGATATCAGATGCAAGCCATTTGTGGTTTTTATGCGTGCCTCCTGGAATGATGTTCTGTTCAGCAAGCTCCTTGGCTCTCGCCAGGACAGGGACCTCATCATTGTAAATCGTGACGCCTGTGCTGCTGCCTTTCGCGATTTCCATCGTGTGGCCAAGAAGGCCGAAGCCGGTGATATCCGTGCAGGCATTGACGGTATAGTTCTCCATTGCTTCAGCCGCTTTTTTATTCAGCGTGGCCATAACTTCCATCACTTCTGCAAGATCGTCTTTTTCAAGCAAATCCTGCTTGATGGCCGTCGTAAGGATGCCGACGCCGATCGGTTTGGTCAAAATCAAGCGGTCGCCCGGCTTCGCTCCTGCGTTCGCGCGGATGCGGTCAGGGTGAATCGTGCCGGTAACGGATAATCCGAATTTCGGCTCCTGGTCGTCGATTGAATGCCCGCCGACCAAAGTGGCGCCGGATTCTTTCACTTTATCGGAAGCTCCGGCGAGGATGTCTGCCAGGATACTCTTATCCAATGTGTTGATCGGGAACGCCACGATATTCATGACAGTCAGCGGCTTGCCGCCCATTGCGTAAACGTCGCTCAATGAGTTGGCTGCGCCGATTTGTCCGAACATATAAGGGTCATCGACGATTGGTGTGAAAAAGTCCAAAGTTTGGACAAGTGCCACATCGTCGCTGATTTTATAAACGCCGGCATCGTCGGCTGTATCCAGTCCGACCAGTAAATTAGGGTTTTCTGCATTTCTCGGTAAATGACGCAGAACCTGCGCCAGGTCCTCAGGACCAATTTTGCATCCTCAACCACCTTTCGATGATAAAGAAGTCAATTTAACCATATCTTTTTCAGTCATTAGGATCGCCTCTTTTCTATATTAAGTAATGTCCTGCTGTGTTATTGAAGTATAAATTTTCAGCAAGGCTTCCGCTTCGAAGGAAGGGGAATGGTGAGCGGCCGCATATTGTTTCGCCTGCATGCCGATGCGTTGCCTTGCTTCGTTATTATTAATCAGCTCGGCTGCGTAATCAAGGAATTGCTTTTGGTCATTATACAAATACCCGGTTTTTCCATTTTCAACCATTCCTTTGTTGCCGGGAACGTTGGAAACCAGAACCGGTTTACCGTAACCCATCGCTTCCAGAATCGCGGCGGGCTGCCCTTCTGAATGGGAAGTATTGAGCACGACGTCTGCATTTTCGAAAACAGCACCCATTTCTGCATGGGGAATTTCACCGATATACGTCAGCCAGCCGGCATGTTGTTCCGCCAGAGCGAGCACGATGTCCGCTTCCGCTTGTTCGAGAATCGGGCCAGCCAGCCACAGGCGAATGTTCGGAATCGCTTCATGCAGTTTGGCGAGAACATTGATGGCAAAAGGGATATTCTTCACCTTTCGGATGCCAGCCGGCAATACGAATAAAAAAGTACCCGCTTTTTTTTCAAGCTGTGAATGGTTCGCGGGAGAAAAATCACTCGTACCTTGCGCAATCGCGAAGACTTTCCCCTCGAATTGCGGCGCTTCCTGCAGCACTGTGTTTTTGGCGGCTTCATCAAAAACATGGATTGCAGCTGCGTCTTCCAGCGTGCTGAGCACTCCAGGCCGTTTTTCAGGATTGAAGAGATCAGCATTCAAATCGGTGCCGGTCATCGTGATGATATAAGATTTCGGTTTTTGATCGAGCTGCTGCAGAAACTGATGGAAGTAATAGGCGTGAAAGCCATGCACCAGATCGGCTTCGGGCAATGTGTTGGCGCGGTTTTCTCCTGTAATTGAAACAATTTCAGTACATACACCAATTTTCTCCAAATTCGCTGCAATTCTTCGCACCGTCACGGTGTTGCCCCGCGGCTGTGGATAATTCGGCGCGGCCAATACTATTTTCATCGTCAGTTCAATCCTTTTGCGTTTTGGCGTATAGAATCAGCCAGGGATTAAATGTCTCCACTTAATTATCCTGAAACTAGTGTATTTTGTCATCTTTAACCACTTGCTAATTTTTTATTTCAATAAAATCTTTGAGAATTGGGCGGAACGCACGCAAGAGGGTGTTAATCGCACGCAAGCAGACCCTAATCGCACGCAAATTTCCGCCAGGCTACTTTATTATAGAAAAAGCCGCCGAATTGGCGGCTTTTGTTACAAATTAAAAGTTTAGCTTACTAATTTTAATTTGCCTGAATTTAAATGGTTCTATGTCCAGACTCCAACGGCCAACTCCTCGAGTCGTAAGCCACTCCGTGTCTAGTCTCCAGTGCCTAGCTCTTCGGGATATAAGTCAAATCAGCTACGTGGCAAAAGACGCCACTACGCTGATTCGTCTTATACCTGTCAGAGCTGAACAGGCACTTCCGCTTTTCGAGACTGCATGGCTGAAAAGACGCCATTTCGCCAAATCGTCTTACGCTTTTCGGAGCTGAGCGGCCGTTTCCGCTTTTCTATCTTCTATGTATTGGCGGGATCGTGTGGGAATCGAACCCACCGGACCTGGCACGCAGGTCCCTCAGGGTTTTGAAGACCCAGGAAGACACCAGTCACTCATCCAACCCCATAATCTGTAAGCGATTTTAATTGTATAGGGAAACTTGGAGAATCGCAAGAACGGAGATTGGAACGCTGTGCTTGAAACCCGCCTGATGGAAGCTTAAAGTTAAGATATGATCAAACAGAGAAGTCGGGTGAGCAAATGGAGAAGACATATTACACGATCGGCATGGCCGGTCACATCGACCATGGCAAAACGGCGCTGACGAAAGCGCTGACGAATGTGGACACGGACCGTTTAAAGGAAGAGAAAGAGCGGGGCATTTCCATTGAACCGGGGTACGCACCGTTCGAGACGGAAGACGGGACGCAATTATCGATCATTGATGTGCCGGGGCACGAACGGTTTATCCGCCAGATGATTGCCGGGGTTGCCGGAATCGATTTGGTGGTTCTTGTCATAGCGGCAGATGAAGGTGTCATGCCGCAAACTGAGGAGCACTTGGAGATTCTTCAATTTCTGGGGGTTGAACATTGCATCGTGGCCATCACGAAAATTGACCGTGTCGATGACATCATGCTGGAACTCGTAAAGGAAGATATTCAGGAACGGCTAGAAGGAACGATTTTTGACGGCGCGCCGTATGTGCTGGTCGACAGCTTGTCGGGAACTGGCGTCGATCAATTGAAATCCACCATTATCGATAGCCTGAAAGCAGTAAAATTCCGTGACGCCTATGGTTCATTCCGTTTGCCGATTGACCAGGTGTTTACGGTCCAAGGGCAAGGGACGGTTGTCCGCGGAACAATCTATGAAGGGGCAGTCCAAAAAGGGGCACAGCTGACTTTATTGCCAAAAGGGCTGAAAGTGAAAGCACGCCAGATCCAAGTTCATCACGAAGAGCGGGAAGAAGCGCGGGCAGGGCAGCGGACAGCGGTCAACCTGGGCGGAATCGATAAAACCGAGGTATTCCGCGGGGATGTGCTGGTGGCATCCGACCATTTTCTGGTGACTGACACCATTGATATCGTATTGAATCTTACCGGCGGCTCATTCACGCCGCTCAAGCAGCGGGCACCGGTGAAAGTGCATGTGGGAACTTCGGAAGTGATGGGGAAAATCGTCTTTTTTGACCGCAATGAACTGGAGCAGACCGATGAAGAAGTGATGTGCCAGATCCGGCTTGATGAAGAAATCGTGGTCCGGCGCGGCGACCGATTCATCCTGCGGCGGCCGACGCCGGTTGAAACACTTGGCGGCGGCTGGGTGATCCAGCCGAAAGGCGGCAAATACCGTTTCGGTACGGAAACGATTGAGATGCTGCGGAATGTCATGAAAGGGACACCAACAGATCTTGTGGAAGAAGCGCTGGCGAAAAATATCCTGCTGGATTTAAAGCAGCTGATCCAGCAAACTTCACTGGATGAACTGGTCCTGAAAGAAACGATTGCGGCAGGTTTGGAGAATGGCAGCCTGCTGGAAACGGGTTCGCAGAAATTCACCCTGGCGAAAACTTTTTCAAAGATCACAGGGGAATTCGTAGAGCGCGTTGAAACCTATCATACAGACTTTCCGATGAGACCCGGCATGAGCAAGGCGGAATTGAGCCAGTCGCTGAGTGCCGGTTATCCGAAGCCTTTCATTGAGTACAGCCTGAACCGATTGACTGATCAAGGAGACCTGAAGAAAGTCGGGCAGTTTATCGCGCTCGGCACTTTCGAACCGCATTTGCCGAAGCAGTGGAAGGTGCGGATGGAAGGGATCATTGCCGCACTTGAAAAGGACGGCATCCAAGTGAAGAAATGGGAGCAGTACTTTGAAGGCTCGCCGCTGCCGAAAAGCGAAATTTCGGATTTGACGTTGTATTTATTGGAAATGAAACAGATTTACCCGCTGCAGGAGGATACGATGATTCACCGCAGCGCAGTTGAAGAGGCTGCAGCCAGACTCAAGCAGAATACAGAAGCGGCATTCGATTTGAAGGAAGCCAAAGATTCGCTGGATTTATCAAGGAAATACCTGATTCCATTATTGGAACTGTTCGATTCGCTTGGAATCACCGAGCGCGCTGAAGACCAGCGCCGCTGGACCGGAAAATAGCGCAGAAGGGAGTGTGATGGCAATGAAAATCGTAATCGAGTTTTGCATGCAATGAAATTACGCACCCAAAGCCGCAAGTTTTGCGGAACAATTATTCAGCCATTTCAAGCCCGACATCGAAGCGCTTGAACTCGTCCCGAGTTCCGGCGGCGCATTCGAAATCACAGTGGATGGAACAAAAATCCACTCGAAATTGGAAACGAGGCAGTACCCGGAGCTCAGTGAAATCATCCGGATCATTGAAAAATAGCTTACCAACACGGCAGATGGAGGATTTGCGATGAAGCAATATTTGCGCCTATTACCGCCCGTCCATGAATTGCAGAAAGACAGGCGTTTTGAAGAATTTTTAACTTCTTTCGGGCTGACTGCCGAACAGGGTACGAAGTACATCCAGCAGGAATTGGGTGTGCTGCGTGAAAATCTGCTTGCGGGAAAATCGGATGTATCGCCTGCTGAGGAAAAGTTCAGCGAACTGATTTTCAGCAACGCCAGGGAAAAAGCAGCTGAATGGAATGAAGACCGGCTCTTGCGTGTCATCAACGGGACCGGCACGGTGCTGCACACCAATCTGGGACGTTCGCGCCTGAGCAAACGGGCAGTCGAACACGTCACACGGGCAGCGCGTGATTACTCCAATCTGGAATATCGGATCGCCGAAGGAAAGCGCGGTTCGCGCCATGACATCCTGGAAGACCTGATCAAACAGGCGACAGGGGCAGAAGCGGCTATGGTCGTGAACAATAACGCTGCGGCAGTGTTTATGATTTTAAGCGCATTGGCGAAACGGAAAGAAGTCATTGTATCCCGCGGCCAGCTTGTAGAAATCGGCGGATCGTTCCGGGTTTCTTCCATTATGGAAGAAAGCGGGGCGCACCTTCGTGAAGTCGGCACGACCAATAAAACGCATTTATTCGATTATGAAGACGCGATTAATGAAGAGACAGCGATGATCATGAAAGTCCATACCAGCAATTTCTTCATGTCGGGCTTTACAGCAACGGTTGAAACCGAAGAGTTGGTGGAATTGAAGAATCGCTACGAGGAGCTGGTGTTTTATGAAGACCTCGGCAGCGGCGCGCTGTATGACTTCCAAAAGCACGGTATCGGCAGCGAACCGCATGTGCGGGATGTGATTGCTGCAGGAGCGGATCTCGTCAGCTTCAGCGGTGACAAATTGCTTGGCGGCCCGCAAGCCGGTATCATCGCCGGCACTAAAGAGCTGATCGGCAAGCTCAAAAAACATCAGCTGGCGCGCGTGCTGCGTGTCGATAAAATGACATTCGCCGCATTGGAAGAAACGCTGAAAGCCTATGTGGCTGGTGGGGATGCCGTAAAAGAAATTCCGACCGTCCGGGATATTATGCGAAATTCAGATGACATTAAGCGGCAGGCAGGGAGTTTTATCACAGCACTGGAATCACGCACGGGTGATTACAATGTGGATTTGCTGAAGGGGGTTTCACAAATCGGCGGCGGCACCATGCCGGAAGTCGAAATTCCGACATACCTGGCGGCGATCAGCCATGATGGGATGCCGGCGCAGCAACTGGCGAAGCGTCTCAGAGAAAATCGTCCGCCGGTCATTGCGAGAATCCAAGATGAAAAAGTGTGTGTCGACTTCCGGACGGTCCGTGAAGATGAAATGGACGAAGTCATACAGGCATTCATTGCTATTGCGGCAGAAGAATAAAAAGAACCCCGGTCAGCTCACACTGAAAAACAGTGGAGTGACCGGGGTTTTTTAAACGCATGCGTAAAGTGGGCCAGCAAATTCAGCTGGATTCCACAGCTTTCGCCTGGAGCCAGTTTTCCATCGCTTCAAAAGCATGCTGCGCATCCGAGTAGCCCTGACGGTAGAGCTGATCAAGTTTCACGGGATCACGCTCTGCCCGTTTTACTTTAATATCCTGTGACGGGCGGATGACGAACACTTTGCCTTCCCGCTCAAGCTGTTCGATTTCTTCCAATTGATCATTATAATGTTTCCAGCGGATTTCAAGTGCATGAGTAAGTCCCATATAGTCCTTGTAAAAATAGCGGCCCGTTTTTCTGAAGCGCGAAGGTTTCCTGCGGTACCCTTTGCTTTTCGTCAGCACGATCACCGGCTTCTCTACACCGTCCGCGAGCGCCTTTTTGAACGGTACCGGATCTGCTACGCCGCCGTCCATCAGCTGATGGCCATTGTATGTAACGGCTTTGGACATGAAAGGCAGGGAACTGGAAGCGCGGATGATCGACAGGATGTCTTTCGGGCTGCCATTTTTTTCGAAATAAACCGGTTCCCCGGTTACGCAATCCGTCGTGCCGATGACAAACCGCTCTTTTGCTTCATGAAAAGCAGGGAAATCGAACGGCACAAGTTTGTTCGGAATCTGATCGAAAATCAAATCCATTCCGAACAACTCTCTTTTTTGCATGAGGTTGCGCAGTGAAATGTAATCAGGGTGGCGCACGAAATCGACCATCACCGATTTGTTTCTTCCCGGCTGTCTGGAGATATAGGAAGCCGCATTGCAGGCGCCGGCCGATACGCCGATGACATACGGGAAATAACGGTCTTTTTCCATGAAATATTCCAGTACGCCGGCGGTATAAATCCCTCTCATGCCGCCGCCTTCCAAAACTAATCCACTGTCGTACATATCGATCCCTCCATCTCAAGTTAACGGATCTGCATTTCCATTTATTTTCCTACATCATAACACATAATTTATTCTTCCTATAAAGGTTATTTTTTGGGAATTTTGATGGTACACTGTGAAGAAAAGGGAAGCAGCTAAAAGGAGTGTTGGCAGATGTACAGCAAAATATTATTGGCGGTGGATGGTTCGGACCATTCCCTTCGCGCCGCAAAAGAGGCAATCACTATTGCGGGAAACAATGGGGATTCACAAATCACCATCGTATATGTAGCAGACCACGACGATGCAAAAAACGATGTGCTGCACAGCGGAAGTTCAGTGGAACTGGACCTCCAGCGCCGTAAGAAACTTCAGCCAGTGGAGGAAAAAATTGCTGAAGCAGCAATTAAATATCGTGTGAAGATTTTGCATGGCAGTCCGGGGCCGGCTATAGTCGAGTATGCTAATTCGGAAAGCTTCGATATTCTGGTCATCGGCAGCCGCGGTCTGAACTCGCTGCAGGAAATGGTGCTGGGCAGCGTCAGCCACAAAGTGGTGAAACGCGCAAACTGTCCTGTGCTGATTGTGAAATAGTAGAAGATTAAAAAGAGCGCCGAGGCGCTCTTTTCTTCATAATCTGGAGGGTCTAGTTTTCCAGGTAGCGATATAAGGTGGATTTGCTGATGCCGGTCTTTTCCTTGATTTCTGCAAGACTATATTTCTTGCTTTCATACATCTCAATCGCTTTTTTTACATTAGCGTCCGGTTTTCTCGGCCGTCCCGCGTGCATGCCTTTTTCCTTGGCTACAGTCAGGCCGGCTTTTGTTTTGGCACTGATCGAATCGCTCTGAAAATCCGCGAGGCATTGGACGATTTTCTGGAAACTGTATAATTTATCCGGATCGGTATCGATCTGTTCCCTGTGCGAATATAATGTGCACCCTTTCTGCTCCAGTAAATCCAGCAGTTCCATCAGGTGACGCGTTGAATCAGCCAGCACATGAAGGCTTTTCACCATCAGCTGGTCATCAGATTTGAGATGATCCAGCAGCTTTTTCAGTTCCTCTCTTTTCTTTGGAGAAGAGTGGCTTTCAACATAAGTTTCGGCACAGTTCATATTAGTGAACAGCTCTTTTTGCTTGCCGCAATCAATATCCCCTTCTATGGGTCTCGCATAGCCAATCTTCACGGTTAAAACTCCTCGTCTAGCATATTGCTTTCATTATAACATATTTATTTGAAATGAAAGGACCAAAAAGGTTCCATTTTCGGATTACGGATGATACACTATTCTCATTGTGAAATCGTAGTTCCGTAATTCGGGGCAACACTCAAAATTAGACAACAAGAGGAGAAAAATATCGTGGGTGAAACTTTAAAAAAAGAATGGTTCGGAAATATACGGGGCGATATTCTGGCGGGAACTGTCGTTGCCTTAGCATTAATCCCTGAAGCCATTGCATTTTCAATCATTGCAGGCGTCGATCCGATGGTCGGCTTGTATGCATCATTCAGTATAGCCGTCATCATCGCTTTTGTCGGTGGACGGCCCGGCATGATTTCAGCAGCAACCGGCGCTATGGCACTGTTGATGGTGCCATTGGTGCAGGATCACGGACTTGAATACTTACTTGCAGCAACCATCCTGACAGGGGTCATTCAAATTTTGTTCGGCGTCTTCAAAGTCGCAAAAGTGATGAAGTTCATCCCGCGCGCGGTCATGATCGGCTTCGTCAATGCACTCGCCATCCTGATCTTCATGGCGCAAGTGCCGCATTTCCTGGGCATCAATACCATTACGTATGTGTTTGTAGCCATTACTTTGGCGATCGTTTATATCGTTCCACGGTTTTTCAAAGCCATTCCGGCACCGCTGATTGCGCTTGTATTGCTTACAGCTGTAGCAATCTATTCGGGTTTCGAGATGCGCACAGTGGGAGATTTGGGAACCATCAGCCAGACACTTCCAGCATTTTTATTGCCGAATGTGCCTTTTAATCTGGAAACTTTGATGATCATCCTGCCGTATTCATTGGCATTGGCGGTTGTCGGATTGCTTGAAACCTTATTGACGGCGAATATCGTCGATGACATGACTGATACGGAAAGCAATAAAAATAAAGAAGCACGCGGCCAGGGAATAGCCAACTTCGTAACGGGATTCTTCGGCGGAATGGCGGGCTGTGCCATGATCGGCCAGTCGATCATCAATGTTAAATCGGGGGGCAGAGGCCGTTTGTCGGCTCTGGTCGCCGGTGCCTTGCTGATGTTCCTGATCATCGTATTGGGTGACGTTGTCATTCAAATTCCGATGCCGGTACTTGTCGGCATCATGATCATGGTATCGATCGGAACATTCGACTGGAAGTCGTTCTCTTATTTGAGAAAAGCGCCAAAAGCGGATTCGATTGTAATGGTGGCTACAGTGGCGATTGTCGTTTATACCCACGATCTGTCAATGGGTGTACTGGCTGGTGTATTATTGAGTGCGATTTTCTTCGTGGCCAAAATTTCGAAGATCAAAGTGCAGAAACGATTGCTTGATGCCACGCATTATCATGTGGAAGGCCAATTGTTCTTCGCTTCTGTCGAAGATTTCCTTGAGAAATTCGACTACGGCATCACGGGTGAGAAAGTGGTCGTCGATTTCACCGATGCCCACATCTGGGATGATTCTGGCGTCGGCGCCGTTGACCGTGTCGTCCTGAAGTTCAGGGAGAATGGCAATCAAGTCGATATTGTCGGACTCGATACAGGCAGCCAGCAGCTGATTGACCAGCTGGCGATCTTCAAGAGTGATACAGCTAAGTTGCCGACACATTAAATAGCTTTATGTAACAGCCTTTCTTATATAGTAGAAAGGCTGTTTTTCTATGGGCAAAAAATGGCGTAGGGACAATTCTGTATCTGCAAATCGAGTGGATTGCGCTAATCGCCCGCAACCCCTTTGTCCCGCTCTCTCCAAGCATAAATCTGCATGATTCCAATCAGGAAAAAACCTTTTTCAGATTTTATTGAAAAAAATGTGATCTAAAAATGATCCGCCTGCGTTATACAGTCAGAACGAAAAAATAAAACAGGAAAAAGGAGAGATTCATGATGAAAATGAACAAACTTTTAGTAGCACTTCCACTTAGCTTGGCAATGTTGGTACCAACGGCGGCTCTTGCCGACAGCCACGGATCACATTCGAGCGGAACCAATGAATCAGCGCAAACAGCTGTAGCGACGGATACAGCAGCGGCTGAACTTCGCATCCAATTGGATACGGTTCTTACGGAACATGCTTTCCTGGCAGTTGAAGCAATGAGAAAAGGTGTTGACGGCGCTGATGACTTCGAAAATGCTTCAAACGCATTATTGGCAAATTCAGATGATCTTACAGCAGCAGTAGCTTCAGTCTACGGTGAAGAAGGCGGAGCGGCATTCCAGGAAATCTGGAACTCGCATATCGGCTATTTCGTTGACTATGTAAAAGCAACAGCTGCAGATGACCAGGCTGCAAAAGACGAAGCTTTGGCTCAACTTGAAGAATACAAGAAAAAACAGTCAGAGTTCTTCGATACAGCAACTGAAGGACGTTTACCTGCAGCAGCAGTTCAAGAAGGATTGGACATGCACGTTGATCAGCTGATCAAAGCATTTGACGCATACGCTACAGAAGACTTCGAAACTGCATACACTTTAGAGCGTGAAGCAATTCACCATATGAGCATGTTTGCTGAAACATTATCAATCGCAATCGCTGATCAATTCCCGGAATTGGTGGATGGCACAAACCCTGATACTCCGGCAATCGATTTGCGCGCAACTTTGAATTACACATTCACTGAGCACGCAGGGCTGGCTGTAATGGCTATGCAGGACGGTGCTGATGGCGCAGCAAGTTTCGATCAGGCGGCTGGAGCATTGATGGCTAACGCTGATGACCTTTCAGCAGCAGTAGCTTCGGTTTATGGTGAAGAAGCAGGAGCACAATTCGCTGAAATCTGGGGCTCGCATATCGGCTACTTCGTTGATTATGTGAAAGCGACTGGAGCTGGGGACACTGAAGCACAGGAGCAGGCGAAAGCTGATCTTGATGAGTACATTGTGGAACAGGCAGCATTGCTTGATGCAGCAACAGAAGGACGTGTTCCGGCTGATGCTTTGGAAGAAGGTTTGACAACACACGTCAGCCAATTGCTTGGATCATTTGATGCTTATGTAGCTGGTGATTATGAAACAGCTTACGCTGAAATGCGTTCTGCATATGCACATATGACAATGCCGGCAGCTGGATTGTCAGCAGCCATCACGGATCAATTCCCTGAACAATTCGGTGGAGCTGAAATGCCTGAGAAAATGCCTGCAACTGGTCTTGGCGGAGCTGAAGGCGGAACAATCCCTTACCTATGGATCTTCGCTGGATTGATGCTTGCAGCTTTGACAACAACTATGGCGTTCAGAGCACGCAAACAATAATATATAGCAGAAAGTTATAAACCGGCCAGCTGATGGCCGGTTTTTTCTTTGGATAATAAAATCTCGGACGACAATTAAAGAGTGGATTTTTTTGATAAAAAAAGGATGTTTTTCAGAAACTATTGACATTTTAAAGGAGGTTCTAAATAATGGAAAAACAAGGGGGATCCAAAAGATGATTAGAGAGAAACATTCGAAAACCAGATTTACAGCAGGTGACAATTCATGAACCTTTCCAAAGAAACACCTGAATCACGTTTGAATCCGTTTATATCAATATGGACGAGGCCGCGCCAAACCGTGCGCCAAATGATTGAAGAAAAGAATTCACGCCTTATTTTTCTGCTGGTGGTACTGTCAGGCTACACGGCTATATTAACCACTGCCCTAGATACTGATGCAGATGAAACCTTTGGAATCCCTGGGCTTCTGATCGGCGGATTGATCATCAGCCCTTTACTGGGAGCAATCGGTCTTGCAATCGGATCTTTGATTTCCATACTGGTGGGCAAGATTTTTAAAGGGACCGCCACTTTTGATGAAATGTACCGCGCCCAGCTTGCTGGCCAAATTCCGCAGATGTGGTTGATTCCTGTGTTGCTGATTTGGATTTTCTTTCTGCCTTCAAGCTATTTCAAATCTTTTGAAGAACAATACAGCGGAATGGATTTAGGGCTGAATATCGTATTATCGGTGATTTTATTTGTCCTGTCGATGTGCACCTTGTTCTACCAGAGCAAAGCGATAGGTGAAGCACACGGACTGTCTGCCTGGAAAGGCTTTTTCATTATCCTGATTCCAATTGCAGCGGTCATTGTATTATTATCACTGATTTTTGTGCCTATGATTTTTTCGCTATGACAATAAAGCCTTTTCCGGTCAAAACGGAGAAAGGCTTGTATTTATGAAGATTAGTTCCGGAGGGAACCAGGGTATTTAGTATTGTTTAAGGTTATACATACACATATATATAATTTCTTCATATAGTTTAAACGGCTTCTTTGATATGATAGTCCCATTGGAAAAGTTTCAAAGGATTTGTGCACAATAAAGGGAATGGGTGGACTCGCATGATGGATGTTGCTAAAAGAAATAACGTGAAAATTACGGGGCAAGGAAAAACAGCGATTATATTCGGTCACGGCTTCGGCTGCGACCAATTGGTGTGGAACGAAGTCATTGATCAATTTAAAAACGATTATAAAGTGATCACATTTGATTACGTCGGTTCCGGCCAAAGTGATAAAACAGCTTATTCACAAGAGCGGTACAGTGATTTGTACGGTTACAAACAGGATTTGCTGGATGTCTGTGATTCCCTCGAAGACGATAGCTTCATCTTCGTCGGACACTCGGTCAGCAGCATGATCGGGATGCTTGCCTCGATTGAACGTCCTGAATTATTCAGCAAGCTGGTGATGATCGGGCCGTCCCCGCATTATCTGAATGAACCCGGCTATCAGGGCGGCTTCGATAAATCGGATATTAGCGAGCTGCTGGATATGATGGAAGTGAATTATAAAGAATGGGCAAAATATTTAGCGCCGGTAGTAATGAGCAACGAGGACCGTCCAGAGCTGGCGGAAAACTTTGAGCAGCTGCTTTGTTCAAATGATCCGAAGATCGCCCGTCAGTTTGCGGAAGTGACTTTTACTTCCGATATGCGTTCGGAGCTCAGCAAACTCACAGTGCCGACATTAATCATGCAAACTCAATTCGATGCCATTGCACCCCTTGAAGTGGGGCAGTATGTGCACGACCATATTGCCGATAGCCGGCTGGTCATCATGAAAGCCATGGGCCACAACCCGCACATAAGCGATGCCGCAGAAACGGCCGCAGTCATCAAAGAGTATTTGGCTGGTTAGGAGATGAGTTGATGGAGGAACAATTGAATTTCGCCCCAGTGGGCTATCTGGTGATGGACCAGGACTTGAAGATTATTGAGATGAACCGGACAATGATTGAAATGTCCCATGTTGAATCCGCTCCCACTCATATGCATGATTTGCTGACCATTGCTTCAAGAGTCTACTTTCAAACTTATTTCATTCCGGCAATCATTACGCACGGGGCTGTCAGTGAAATGTTTTTGAGGTTGAAAGGCCCTGATGGACCGATCCCTGTATTGATGAACACCCGTAAACGGAATGAGCTCTTTGAATGTGCCTTTATGCAGGTGCCCATCCGAAATGAATATGAAAATGAATTATTGAACGCCAAACGGGAAGCGGAACAAATCAGCCATGCGACAGCAGAAGCGAACAGCGAGCTTCAATTATTGCTGGATGAAGTGAAATACAAACAGGAAGAATTGAATATAATGAATGGGCGGCTGAGGGAAATGACAAATACAGATGTATTGACAGGACTCAAAAACCGCCGTTATCTGGAGGAATTCCTGCCAGGTCTCATTGCAGAAAGCAATTTGACATTATTGATAATCGATATTGATTTTTTTAAAAGGATCAACGATACATTCGGCCATCATGCGGGAGATGTGGTTCTGAAGGAATTAGCAGAAGTGCTGACCAGGACGATTGGAGATGATGGTTTTGCCGCGCGTCTTGGCGGTGAGGAATTTGTTGCCGTATTACCTCAAATGGAGCTGAGCGAGGCTCAAGAAATTGCGGAAAAAATTCGCTTTAACGTGGAAATGCATGACTGGCCCTATCAGCCGATTACCGTCAGCATCGGCGTGGCAAGCAATTCAGACTGTATTTCTTTTCCCGATTTACTGAATGAAGCGGATACAGCTTTATATAATTCTAAAAATGCAGGACGGAACCGTGTATCGGTTTCTTCCTGAACGTCGAACCTTGCCACCGTGGCAAGGTTTATTTTTATTTTTGTATAATTTTTAAGCTCTTATCTTAGGAGATTGGTCTTAAGTTTGTTAGTATGAAATTAGCATTGTAAAAGGAAAATAGCGATTTTATTGCAAGGGGTGATGACGTAAATGACTGAAACGAAAGAGTCCGCTGCTCAGCTGGTCAGAAGGAATAACGTTAAAATTGGGGGACAAGGACAGAAAGTTCTAGTGTTTGCCCATGGCTTCGGCTGCGACCAATATGTGTGGGATAAAATTGCGCCAGCTTTCGAAACAAAATATAGAGTTGTACTTTTCGATTACGTCGGTTCCGGTCAAAGCGATAAATCTGCATATAATAAGGAAAGATACCGGACATTGGAAGGTTATAAACAGGACCTTCTGGAATTATGCGATGCCTTGTCGCTTGAAAATATAGTGTTTATCGGCCATTCAGTCAGCAGTATGATCGGCGCTCTTGCCGCAGTCGAACGTCCTGAACTGATGAAAAATCTGATCATGATCGGGCCATCTCCATACTTTTTGAATGAACCCGGTTATCACGGCGGATTTGAAAAAGCTGATATTGAAGGCATGCTGCAGATGATTGAAGGTGACTATAACGAGTTCGCGCGTTTCTTATCCCCAGTTGTCATGCAAAACGCTGCCCGGCCACATCTGGCAGCTGAGTTTGAACAACTGCTGTGTGCGAACGATCCGGAAGTGATGCGCGATTTTGCGGAAGCAACTTTCCTGGCGGATGTTCGTGAAGAATTGGAGAAAGTGAAAGTGCCGACTTTGATCCTGCAGACACGGGGTGACGCGGTCGCACCTGAAGCTGTCGGTGAATACGTACATAGCCGGATTGAAAACAGCGAGTATAAATTGATGGATGCCGAAGGCCATAGCCCGCATGTAAGCGATGCGGAAGAAACCATCAGCAAAATAGCTGAATACCTATCTGTTTCTTGAGTCTTTCGCTTTTTACAAGATAATATTTTTTCGAGTTTATCTAAAAGCAGTACACTGAACTTCACTCTACAGGTATAATAAATTCAAATAACATTGAATGCTAGCTCATGGAGGTACTGATGGATAAATATTATGAAGTTTTGGGACAGCGTGTCATAGATGATAAATACCTGATTGCGGAACTGATCAACGAAGAAGTCATGAAGGATTCGGAACCTGACGATATGGTCCAAAATGAACAATTCATCAAGCAGGTCATAGAAGCCCGAGCAGGTTTCGTAGAATTGCTCGGAACTTCCCTGATAAATTCCTGTGACGAAAAAAAGGTTTACGAAGCCATTGATTCCTGGGGCTTCGCAACTGGCCGCTATTTCCTGGAAGCGAATATGATGCTGGACGCAGCTCTTGCTGAATCTTCTTTATACCGCAAACATTTGGCGAAATTGATCAGAAGTGAAGGGAAACTTCAAAGTATCCCTATGGAGACTTTGTTCGATGGGATGGAATTTTTCCATACACTTTTGGATCACGCTATGTATTCTTACAGCAGCGCCTATATCGATGCATATCAGGAAAGACTCACTGCAGCGCGACAGGAATTTTTCGAACTTTCCGCTCCAGTGGTGCCGATCGCTGATAAAGTAGCGATTTTGCCGCTTGTTGGAGATCTTGAAATTGACCGTGCTCAGTTCATCCTTGAGAAAACACTGACAGCTGCCAATAAACTCCGGATTTCCACATTGGTGATCGACCTGTCCGGCGTAGTCAAAGTGGATTCAATGGTGGCTGAACAAATCATTAAGATTGTTCAGGCACTCAATATGGTGGGTGTTAAAGCGATTTTGACCGGCATCCGTTCAGAAATTGCGATTACGCTGTCCCAATTGGCTATCGACACGCGTTCACTCGTAACGGGCGGCAGCTTGAAGCAGACACTTGAGAAGCTTGATTTCACTAAATTATAATTGAACACGAAAAAACGCTGAAGCGCGATGCTCCAGCGTTTTTTTCGTTCATATGAATTAAGCCCGGATATTGCCGGCTTCGAGAAGCTGACGTAGGGTGACAGTTTCTTCGTCGTTCAACGGAATCATCGGCAAGCGGACTTTGCCCGTCTCGACGCCGAGTAATTGTAAAGCAGTTTTTACCGGTACAGGGTTTGGTGCTGCAAACAGCGCGTTCATGACCGGAAGCAGTTTGCGGTGCTGGGCTGCCGCTTCTTTGATGTTGCCGCTTGTAAAGTTTGTGATCATCTCCTGCATTTCATTGCCGATGATATGGGAAGCCACGGAAACGATGCCATCCGCGCCAATTGCCATCAGCGGAAGCGTCAAACCATCGTCGCCGCTGTATACCGTAAAGCCGTCCGGCGTGCCATCGATGATCATTGACGCAGCGTCAAGGTTGCCGCTGGCTTCTTTGACAGAGACGATGTTGCTGACAGCGGACAAACGGATGATTGTTTCAGGTGCCATATTGACAGCGCTGCGGCCGGGGATGTTGTAAAGCATGATCGGCAGGCGAGTTGCTTCGGCAATGGCTTTGAAATGCTGGAATAAGCCTTCTTGCGCGGGCTTATTATAATAAGGCGTGACAAGCATGATGCCATCGACACCTGCTTCTTCCGCTTGCTTTGTCAACGCAATCGATGAACGGGTATCGTTTGAACCGGTTCCTGCTATGACGGGAATGCGGCCGTTCACTTTCTCTGCAGTAAATTTGAACAGCGCCAATTTTTCAGCTGCCGTCAAAGTCGGCGATTCACCGGTAGTGCCGGCAACGACGAGGCCGTCAGAACCGTTGGCGATGAGGTGCTCTATCAATTTTTCTGTGGCTGGAAAGTCAATATCGCCGTTTGCGTCAAAAGGCGTGACCATCGCAGTGATGATTTTTCCGAAGTTCATAATATCCCATCCTTTATTAATTTTTTTAGTTCGATCCGAGGTGTGGTCATCTGCTTAGTGCCACATCAGAAATTATCTATGGCCATAAAAAAAGCAGCGGCGAAGGGCCGCTGCTGCTGCGCAAACACAAACGGGATGTGTTGCTGTGCGTCAGATAGCCCTCCATGCGTCAAAAGCCGCATGACAATCCGGCATCTCTTAAATGCAGGACCAGCAACGGAAATCAGGGGCTTTCCGCCGCTTCGGCAAATATCCCTTCCGGCAGAAGTCGGCGGAGCCCGTGCTCCTCAATCTGCTTACTGATGATAATTGCGCCTCTATCCTCACTTCCCTGTAAAGGAAGCAAGAACTATTGAATTAGCTCGACTTTATCAAAATACGCTGTTATTTGCAAGAAGAATCGGGTATTGAAAGACAAGGCCAGCACTCAGGGCAAGCAGAATTGGGGGAGAACAGCATGAAGGAATTTGAAGGCGACCAATATTTGAATATCGCGACAGAAGGCACACAGTGGATTTCTGAAGCCACACTTCACCACAACAGGTATGAACCAACCCCATATTTGCATTTAAAGGAATTATTCAATCGCCATCCTCTTGGCGTCGACGATGGACTGGTGGATTTCGGCAGCGGCAAAGGACGGCTGAATTTTTATGCGCACGACCGCTTCGGCTGCCGTTCCACAGGCATTGAGCTGAATACCAGCTTTTTTACGGAGGCGCTGAAAAACCTCGAAACTTATAACCGTAAAGGAAAAAATCATAGAGCTGCAGGGCGCATCGACTTCCGTGAAGGCTTAGCTCAGGACTATCATATTCAACCGGAAGATACGGTCTTTTACTTTTTCAACCCTTTTTCTGAGCAGATATTCATGAAAATCGTAGACAATATTCTATTGTCCGCTGAAAACTTTCCGAGAGATCTGACAATCATCCTCTATTATCCTTCCACCGAATACATCGACTATCTGGAACGCGGCAACCTGTTTAAATTGAAGGAACAAATTGGTTTGCCGGAATTCAATAAAGATCCTTCAGAGCAATTTTTAATTTACAAATATACTCAGCAAGAGATTTAACGAATCTTACAAATGGGTATAAACAATTGAAATGAGACAGAAACGGATGTGGTCCTATGAAGTGGAGAGGCCGGAGAGGCAGTGCGAATGTAGAAGACAGAAGAGGAAGCGGCGGAGGTAAAGGATTGGCAGTCGGCGGCGGGCTCGGCGGTATTGTGCTGATCCTGATCGTGACATTCCTCGGAGGAGATCCGGGCATCCTGCTTGATGGTATGGGCGGAAATGGTTCCGGCGGCAGCAGTACAGGTGAACCTTATCAGGCGACCGAACAGGAAGAAGAATTGGCTGACTTCGTATCTGTCGTACTCGCGGATACGGAAGAAGTGTGGACCGAAGTTTTTGCAGAAGAAGGCATGCAATATGAAGAGCCGACACTTGTCCTCTTTACGGACAGTGTACAGTCCGCCTGCGGTACTGCCGGTGCGTCGGTGGGTCCTTTTTATTGTCCTGCAGATTATAAGCTTTATATCGATTTGGATTTTTACGGTGAATTGCAGCGTCAATTCAATGCGCCTGGTGATTTTGCCATGGCGTACGTCATTGCCCATGAAGTCGGGCATCATGTGCAGAATCTGCTCGGCGTGATGCAGGAAGTGCAGCCGCTGCGCAATCAATTGAGTGAAGAAGAATACAATAAGGTGCAAGTGCAGCTCGAGCTCCAGGCGGATTATCTGTCGGGCGTCTGGGCGCATCATGCCCAGCAGATGGGCTATCTTGAAGAAGGCGACCTTGAAGAAGCGCTGACGGCTGCGGCGGCAGTCGGAGATGACACTATCCAGATGCGGTCTCGCGGCTATGTTGTGCCGGAAAGCTTTACGCACGGCACCAGCGAACAGCGCAAGGAATGGTTCTACAAAGGCTTTGAAGCGGGCAACCTCGATGAAGGCGACACCTTCAGCGCAGACGGATTATAAGAAGCTTTTGTGAAACCTGCTGAAATGGGATGCGCAGGATTGATATTTTCCGCCCAGTAATCCATTATATAGAATAGACAGTCTTTTCTTAATTAAATATATTAAATTAACAGGCTAGAGAAACCGATATTGCGCAAAACAGCTACGAAGACATTAGCCGAAGCATGCGAGGCTAAGTCTTTGTGACGAAGAAGCGCAGCGATGCAGAGACAGGAGCACGATTTTTAAGTCGTGGAAATGCAGGAACAAACTCTTCGTCTTCGCTGTTTTGCTCCATATCTCTAGAGATTTCTCTAGCGCCGGCGCGCCTCTGGACTGGGCGAAGCAATAAGACAAGTGTACTTCTTGGCTTATTGCGGGAGCCTTGTCCTAAGCGCCGAAGCGTCATTCTAAATGATGTTTTAATTTAATATAGTTAATATGAGAAGAAATAAATTCTATGAAGGAAGTAAACCCATGCAAGAAGAAAATATCACACGCCTGCAATATGGCGATAAAGAATTGATCCTGATCGGTACAGCCCACGTCTCCAAACGGAGCGCCGAACAAGTTAAAGAAGTGGTTGACGCTGAACAGCCGGATTCCATCTGCATCGAATTAGATGCCCAGCGCTATCAATCGGTCACGGACAACAGTAAATGGAAAGAAACCGATATCTTTAAAGTGATCAAAGAAAAGAAATCGAGTCTCCTGTTGATGAACCTGGCAATCTCTTCGTTCCAGAACCGGTTGGCCGATCAATTCGGCATCAAACCGGGGCAGGAGATGATTCAGGGCATCGAATCGGCAAAAGAAACGGGCGCCGAACTTGTGCTGGCAGACCGCAATATCCAAGTGACGTTTTCACGGATTTGGGGCAATATCGGTCTATGGGGCAAAGTGCAGCTGCTGTCGTCGGTATTTTTCAGCATCTTCTCAAAAGAAACGATTTCTGAAGAAGATCTCGAGAAGATGAAATCCCAGGATACACTGAGTGCAGTTATGGACGATTTCACGAAAGCCTTCCCGCGCCTGAAAACGCCGTTGATCGATGAACGTGACCAGTATCTTGCGCAGAAAATCAAAGAGGCACCAGGCAAAAAAATCGTCGCAGTGCTCGGCGCGGCTCATGTGCCGGGGATCACGAAAGAAATCCACAACGAACATGATCTTGAAAAACTTTCTGAAGTGCCGCCAAAATCGAAATGGCCAAAAATCATCGGGTGGGCGATTCCGCTGCTCATCATCGGAATCATCGCTTATACCTTTGTCGCCAATCCCGCAGCAGGACTTGACCAGACGATCAGCTGGATTCTGTGGAATGGTACATTGGCCGCAATCGGCGCCACCATAGCATTCGGCCATCCACTCGCCATCCTGACGGCGTTTGTCGCTGCCCCGATTTCTTCGCTTAATCCGCTTGTGGCGGCAGGCTGGTTCTCGGGACTGACGCAGGCGTCGATCCGCAAGCCGAATGTCGGTGATTTCGAAACGCTGTCAAAAGATGTTTTTACCCTCAAGGGTTTCTGGGACAATAAAGTCACGCGTGTCCTGCTTGTTGTTGTTCTGACGAATCTCGGCAGTTCCCTTGGAACGTTCATCGGCGGCGCAGATGTCATCCGGCTGTTTTTTGAGAATATCTGATACTGCTAACCTGTCCAGCTTTAACAGCGGGCAGGTTTTTTAATGTGGAAAAACAATGGAGAACAATACAAACATCCAACTTCTCCGTTTTATTGGAAAAGAAAGCTGTCCCAAATGTAAATAGGTTATGCAAGGATTATATACATATGAAGAAGAAAAAAAGATTTGCACATTTACAGCATTTTCAAGTTTATAGAGTGGACATTTCAAACGATTAAGTTATACAATACTTATACAAGAAAAGAAGGAAGGTTATATTATGAATTACATATTAGAGCGGAGCAAATTGTTTATTTTTCTGATTTTCATCTTTATGCTGGTGGGGGTTTATACCTTTCTGACTTTGCCGCAGCGTGAAATTCCGGAAACACCGCCGGGACTTGTGCTGGTGTCGACGATTCTGCCGGGCGCCGGACCTGAAGAAGTGGAGCGGTCGATTACTGTGCCGCTGGAAAACGAAATCCAGAAAGTGGATGGAATTTCATCCATCCAATCCATTTCTTCCAATTCGGCTTCCATCATCACACTGGAAATTGAAGATGGCGTTGAGCCGGACGGGCTGATCAATTCAATCCAGCAGGAAGCGCAGAGCGCCTCGGGCAATTTTCCGGATCAGGCACAGGAAACTTCTGTCGAAAAGCTTGATCTGACATTCCCGCTGGTGTCGTATATGTTTTACGGCGACCGCACTGAACTGGAAGGCATGAAACAGGCGCTGGCTGATTTGTCTGAAGACGTGGAAGCGGTGTCTGGAGTCGCAGGCACTACCGTCAAAGGACTGAACGATCAGCAGATTCTGATCGAACTGGACAGTGAAGCCCTCGCCGAGAATAATCTTCAGCCATTTGCCGTGCTCGAATCGCTGCAGCAGGCCAATCAGCCGCTGTCGCTTGGCACGCATGATAATGGCAATGAGCGTCTTGTATTGACGGTCAGCCAGGAAGAAGGCATTGAAAAACTGGAGCAATTGCAGGTCGGCCAGGCTGCTGTGCCGCTTAGTGAAGTGGCGGTGATTGAAACCGTGGACCAGGAAACTTCCGACATTGTCACTTTTGAAGGAGAAGATGCCATCTCCTATACCGTTTTCCTTCAGACCGGCCAGGACGTGCCATCTGTTGATAAACGTGTGACAGACGTGATTGAAGAGTTCAATGAAAATCTGCCAGCCGGTGTACAGGCCAATAAATACGAATCCCAGGCTGATAATGTTAATGAAATCTTCAGCGGGCTCTATATTTCATTGTTGATAGCTGTTTTAGCCGTACTTATCACCACGACCGCGGGCCTTACTTTATTTGGCGCCTTCGCAGTGGCATTGACGGTATTGGCTTCGGTATTGATCGGGCTGATTCCGATTCCTTACATGGGCGTCGATTTGAACCAGATTTCGGTCATCGGCCTCATCATCGCCATCGGGATACTGGTGGATGACAGCATTGTCGTCAATGATAATATCCAGCGGCGTTATAAATTGGGCGACTCTGCGCGTGCAGGAGCGATTAACGGCGTGCGTGAAGTCTATCCATCCATTATTTCGTCCAGTTTGGCGATTGTTGTAACATTTTCACCATTATTGCTGTTATCAGGCGGCAACGGAGCATTCATCAAGGCGCTGCCAAGTATTCTGATCACAACAATCATTGCATCGACAGTCCTGTCGATTACTTTGGTGCCGATGATGCAATATTTGAAAACGAAACGAAAAGCGAAAAAAATCTCCGATACACCGGGATTCCTTGGCAAACCATTGGAAAAGCTGGCTGTATTCTATTCGGAAAAAGTATTGCGCGGCGTGTTGAAACGGCCATTGTGGGTCGGGATCGGCGGACTTGTGATTGCGACAGGCTTATTATCACTCGCGTTGTTCACACCGTTTGAATTCTTCCCGGAAGCTGACCGTGAGGAAGTGACGATGAATGTCCGCCTGGCGGAAGGAACGCCGATTGAAGAAACGGACGCATTTATCACGGATGTCACCGAAACTCTTGCAGAAGAGGATGAAAATATCAAAGAGCTGGCAATCTTTACAGGTGACGGGCTGCCGAATCTGTTTGCCTCATCGATGGATAACACGGGTTCAAATACCGGTCAGGTTGCGATCCGCGTTAATCGCGACAACACATCCGCTTCCGCGTTCATCGATAAATGGGAACCGGAACTGCGCGAACGGTATCGGGATGCAGAAATTTTCCTTGATACGATTGTCCAGGGCCCTCCAGTCGGAGCGCCGGTGACAGTCACTATTACAGGCGAAGATATTGAGGAACTTGAAGGTCTCCGTGATACATTGAAAGAGCAGATGCTGGATAATGGAGCGGATATCGTTACGGATAACCTGGGCGATCCTGTGCCGGCCATTGAATATCAGCCGGACACTGACGTCCTTGAAAGCAACAGCATTGCGCTCAGCACTGTAACGAACCAGCTGCAGCTGTTGACGCAAGGCATTCCGCTTTATTCGATCTATGAGAACAATGAATTCTATAACGTCGTCCTGAAACAGGCGGGGATAGAGGAAGGGGAAGAAATCGACCTTTCGGAATTTGCAGTACCCGCAGCTGGAGGACAAGCTCCGCAGCAAGGGCCGCCGCAATTGATCCCGCTGAATGAGCTGCTGGATGTGAAAGAGACGACTGCAATCGCCCAAGTGCCGCATGAAAACGGCGACCGCGCTATTACATTGCGTGCATTCGGGAGCACGGATAATTTTGAAGCTGACATGCTGGAAGTGGTCGATGCTCAAAGGGCTGACCTAGCGGAAGGGTATGAAATTTCCACGGGCGGCGAAAATTCCGATCAGGAAGCGTTCTTTGCGGAAATTGGCATTCTCTTCCTGGTTGTATTGCTGCTGGTTTATCTGGTCATCGCGTTCCAGTTCAAATCATTCGCTTTGCCATTCCTGGTACTGATTGCGGTCTATCTCGGAATTTCAGGCGCGATCCTTGGTTTGTTCCTGACGCAGACACCGCTAAGCTTCCTGGGTGTCATGGGGATTGTCTCCTTGACGGGGATTGTCGTCCGTAACGCAGTTGTGCTGATCGATTTCGTGGAGACACGACGTTTGTCAGGCGACTTCTCCATTAAAGAAGCGATTTTGGAATCCGGTTACGCGCGCATCAAGCCGATCATTTTGACAACGATCACTTCGATTGTTGCATTGATTCCGGTCGCCTTGTCGGGTGATCCGTTATTTGAACCGCTTGCGGTTACAATCATTGCCGGACTGGCTTTCTCGAGTCTATTCACATTAGTGATGATTCCGGCTCTTTACCTGGTGTTCTACCGCATCAGCCACCGTAGAGAGAACGCGAAAGCTTAACATTTCGCAGCACAGCCGGGGACGGGCTGTGCTGCTTTTTTAATTCGCGATGGCGATTAGTTGAAACCGATGAGGGTAACTAGGATAATAGAACGCGGATTAGACTAAAAAAAGCGGATTATTGATACAAAGAGGTGAAGCTATTGGCAAGTAAGCACGATGTCCACGATAAAAAAGATATAAAAATAGGGCCGCTGCTTGCGGTGCTGATGGCAGGCGTCTTTGTCGCAATCCTGAACCAGACCTTGCTGGCAACGGCATTGCCGCATATTATGGATGATTTGGAGATTACCGCGAATACTGCGCAGTGGTTGACGACGGTGTTCATGCTCGTCAATGGCGTCATGATTCCGGTAACCGCCTTTTTAATCGGCAAATTTTCCACGCGGTCTTTATTCCTGACAGCGATGGGCCTATTCACCATCGGCACAATCGTAGCGGCATTTGCGCCTGGATTTTCGATTTTGATGATCGGCCGTATCATCCAGGCTTCGGGAGCGGGTATTATGATGCCGCTGACCCAGACCATTTTCTTCGTCATTTTCCCGATTGAGAAAAGAGGGCAGGCGATGGGCTTGTTCGGCCTCGTCATTTCCTTCGCGCCGGCCATCGGACCGACGTTGTCGGGCTGGATTGTGGGTCAGTATCCATGGCGCGCATTATTCTATATTGTCATCCCGATTGCCCTGATCGATTTGATCTTTGCTTATTTCTTCCTGAAGAATGTCACGAAGCAGACTTTCCCTAAATTGGATATTTTGTCGGTTATGCTGTCGACATTCGGTTTCGGCGGTATACTGTACGGCTTTTCAAGTGCCGGCACGACCGGATGGGGAAGTTTACCGGTTCTTGTGTCAATCGCAATCGGAG
This sequence comes from Planomicrobium sp. MB-3u-38, assembly GCF_002836425.1. NCBI lineage: Bacteria > Bacillati > Bacillota > Bacilli > Caryophanales > Caryophanaceae > Planomicrobium > Planomicrobium sp. MB-3u-38. Next base: position 87,722 of record NZ_PJBO01000037.1, read on the forward strand.
CGGTTTCACTGTTCCTTTTCATTCAGCGGCAGGGCCGTTTGAAGGAACCGCTTCTTGAATTCCGTGTCTTCAAATACAAGATATTCACGTTATCTACAATCCTCAGTGTCATCGTTTTTATTTCCATGATCGGAAGTGCCACAATCCTGCCGATCTATATGCAGGATATGCACGGTTTCACTGCGCTCGAATCCGGCCTGATGCTGCTGCCGGGCGCCATCATCATGGGAATCATGAACCCGATTACCGGCCGCGTTTTCGACGCGTTCGGCGGCAAATGGCTGGCCATCATTGGCCTCTCGATTGTTACCGTCAGCACCTTCCAATTTACGGTGCTGACTGCTGAAACTTCATTCACTTATTTAACGGTGATGCATGCCATCCGGATGTTCGGCGTTGCCATGGTGATGATGCCGGTGACGACCGCTGGACTCAATCAGCTGCCTGAAAGGCTCATTCCGCACGGCACTGCCATGAGCAATACGATGAGGCAGGTTTCGGGTTCGATCGGAACCGCCTTGCTTGTCACCATCATGACCAGCACTGCGCTCGATCCTGAGCAATTCGGGGTACAAGGGCTGATCCGTGGTGTGAATATCTCCTTTATCGTAGCTGGAATTCTGAGTCTTATCGGTGTATTTCTTTCCTTTTTCCTTAAGAAAGCAGCGCCGGCAGCTGAAGGCGAATAAAACCGGGAATGACGGCAACGCCAACATTTCCCGGGATATATCAATTCAATTATGAATTTTCATCCGATTGGAAATACGGTTAATTTATCGTTTTGTAACATAATGTACATTTACTTATTCGATTTGCTTTGATAAGATGTCAGACGACGGATGAGTTAGACATTTATTAGCCTAATTTTCTGATAAAATACTATTTATGAGGTGAAGTTGTGAATATATTATGGGGCATCTTCGGCATTTTCGTCGTTCTGGGACTTGCCTTCCTTTTATCCGACGGGAAAAAATCCATTAAGCCACGGACAATTTTAGGTGGATTAGCGATTCAAATCGGCTTCGCGTTCATCGTGCTGGAATGGGAATACGGCCGCGAAAAACTTAATCAGCTTTCTGACGTTGTCAATAATGTAATCGGTTACGCGGGGGAAGGGATTGCCTTCGTATTCGGTCCAGCAGCCGACACAGAAGGGTTTGGCTTCGTCTTCGCTTTCCAAGTGCTGACGATCATCATCTTCTTCTCTTCTTTAATTTCTGTGCTGTATTATCTTGGCATCATGCAACTCGTCATCCGTTTTCTCGGCGGCGCGATTTCGAAATTGCTTGGAACAAGTAAAGCGGAATCGATTTCCGCTTCGGCGAACATTTTCGTTGGCCAGACGGAAGCACCGCTTGTTGTGCGTCCGTTCCTTGCAGGAATGACGAAATCAGAGTTGTTCGCAGTTATGACGGGTGGACTTGCCTCGGTCGCAGGTTCTACACTTGCGGGTTACGCACTTCTTGGCGTTCCTCTTGAATACTTGCTTGCGGCAAGTTTCATGGCGGCTCCAGCCGGATTAATCATGGCGAAAATCATGATTCCGGAACAAGAGGAAATTGAGGAAAAAGAATTTAAGCTTGAAAAAGACAGAGAATCTGCAAACGTAGTAGATGCTGCCGCACGCGGAGCATCTGACGGTTTGCAATTAGCATTGAACGTCGGTGCGATGCTCTTGGCATTTATCGCGCTCATCGCTTTACTCAACGGATTGCTTGGCTTTGTCGGAGGTGTTGTCGGATTCGAAGGTCTGACTATCCAGCAAATTCTTGGCTTCGTCTTTGCCCCGCTTGCTTTTGCAATCGGTGTACCTTGGGCTGAAGCAGTCCAGGCAGGAAGCTTCATCGGACAAAAACTCGTATTGAACGAATTTGTCGCTTACGTTTCCTTTACTGCGGAAATGGCAGACTTGTCACCAAAAACTGTCCTTATTGTCAGCTTCGCACTATGTGGTTTCGCAAACTTGAGTTCCCTGGCAATCTTGCTGGGAGGACTTGGCGCACTTGCACCAAGCCGCCGTCCACAAATCGCAAAACTCGGTATGAAGGCAGTAGCTGCCGGAGCACTCGCTTCACTTTTGAGCGCTTCGATCGCTGGTATGTTCTTCTAATCAATAAAATAATCGGCCACACGCATTTTTGCGTGTGGTTTTTTTGATGGGGAAATTTTGGGGAAGTGATCACAGGATCAGTGACTTTGTAAGTTTGTGGGTTTTTCGGTTTCCCGCTTTTTCGCTTTTCGCCGTGGCGGAAAGCATCCGTTCGAGGGTTTTGGGTGTGCGATATTAGATGGTGGATTGTGGCGAATTCAGCGGGCGTGCGGGTAAATCGAAAACCGTTGAATGGATTTGCATTTCGCTGGGCGAAATGCGAGGAAGGGCGGGATGGTGATGGGCGAGTGGTTTTTTTAGGGGGAATGGGTTGGAAAAGGTTCCTTTTTTGAAGAGATGTTAAAGGAAAGCTCAAGTGATTGAATGGATTTGCATTTCGCTGGGCGAAATGCGATGAAGGACGGAATGATGATGGAGAATTGGGTTTTTTAAAGAGAATTGGGTTGGAATGCGATGTTTTTTGTATGAGAAGAAGCTTTAAGGGGGGATGTGAGGCTTTTCGCTCGGCGAAAAGCTTCTTTTTGGGGTTATTGGGTGGTGGTGAGAGGTGGGATTGGGGTAAGAAAAATGGTTATGCGCGATTAGAAAAAAATACGCGCGATTAAAAATTTATATGCGCGATTAGAAAAGAATATGCACGATTAAAAAAATTTGCGAGCGATTAAAATATTTTATGCGCGTTCCGGTAAAAAAGGCGAAAAAAAGAAGAGAGACACATTAATCTCTCTTCTTTAAGCTGTATTTTCTGGCTTTAGACTCTCCTGAGGTTTCCAAATCATATTGCGTCAATAACCTCGTAGCAACTGATCGCGATTCCACACCACACCACTCACGAAATGCCTGATTGGTAATATGGGTGTCGATCAGTGAAAAATATTCTCGTAACGCAAATTTATGCGCCTGACGATCCCGGTGCCCACAACCCGCGCATTGCCAGCTTTTCTTTATTCGTTTCATGCCGTACTTCTGACATTCTGTACATTGAATGCCCCGGCGGATTTCATTCGCTTCAATATAATATTTACTGCATAAAGGGGTTCTCAGATAAGGGGAATTCGCGCTGATCAGCTGCTTTTTGATTTTCGGCAGTTTCAGCGGTTCGGCTTCAAGGGGGAAAGCCTTTAGGATTTGCAATAGATATTCAGGCATCTGGTAGACTTTGCAGATGTGTTTGCTTTTTGGCCTGACAATGAATTCACAGCTCTTCGGGGTGAAAATGATAAGTCCGCTGACAGGCAGTTTGATTTTCTTCAGCTGGAACCATGCCGCCAGGAAGCGGATATTCTTGTTTAACTGGATACGGGGATCCTTCATTACATTTTTGACGTTTTCGTCGTCGAAACGGTAGAATTCCCCGGTCTGCCCATCAAAATGGATTTTGCCGCTGATGTTCTTTGAATCCATGATGATAGCGCAGCGTTCGGTCAACAGCAAGCCGTCCATCTGTATTTTCCAGTCGCCCATCGCAAGACTGACGTCCCAGAGTACATGGAATTCTTCATGCGAATGAAATTCAACAAAGTGTTTCCTCATCCGATCTTCTCCTCGGACACCTGCTGCAATTTGCCGCTGCTCGCCTGCAAGATAATGGCGCTGTGGGTGTGCATTCGTCAAGCGGCCAATCAAAAATCCGATTGCATCTTCCGTGCACAGTAAATCCAAGCATTCTTTTTCCATATAACACCTCTTTTCCAAATATTACTTGAAGTATAGCATTTGTCTGCGAGAATGAATCGCCCCTTTAAAAATATAGTTGAAAGCAAACCGAAACCGTTGCTCGGATGGCATTTCACTGCGTGAAATGCGTTTAAAACCGAAACCACCGAATGCCCTGCATTTCACTGCGCGAAATGCGATAAAACCGGAAATCGGCTATTGCGTTTTGCCTTATTCGGACCAACCCCAAACCCTTGACGCAACGCTGTTTTTGGATTACACTTCTATCTTGGCTTACCTGAATTTATTCAGGCAGAGCGGGTAGGGAGAGGGCTAATTTAATAGAAGGTTATCGATATGTATAATTGGATGGATCGTTTTTTCGGTCTTAAAGAAAATGGTACATCGGTTAGGCGTGAGCTATTGGCAGGGCTGATCGGCTTTTTCACCGTGGTGTATATTATCGCGGTCAATTCGCTGATCCTGTCGGAATCCGGCATGCCGATTGAAGCGGCCATCATCGCGACAATCGGGGCATCTGTTTTTGGTGCGCTCGTCATGGGATTCTGGGGCAACGTTCCGATCCTGCTGATTCCAGGCATGGGCATCAACGCATTGTTTTCGTATACGCTGGTGCAGGCGATGGGCCTTACCTGGCAGGAAGCGCTCGCGGTCGTATTCGTTTCCGGCGCGATTTTTGTCGCTGTGGCGTTTACGCGTTTTGCCAAAGTGCTGAGTGCTGCGGTGCCGCATTCGCTGAAAGAGGCGATTACAGTAGGTCTGGGTTTATTCCTGATGCTGCTGGGCCTTGAAAAAGGCGGAATCGTCATCAATGGCGAAGGTTCAATTTTGGCGCTTGGATCGGTTTCCGATCCGCTGGTGCTGTCGACCGCTTTGACGTTCGTAATCGCCATCGTTTTGTTCATCCGCAATGTGCCGGGGAATTTCCTCATCACGATTGTGGCCGGGACAGTGATCGCCTTTTTATTCGGCATGATCGATCTCAGTCAGCTGAATGAACCGGCGATGAGCGCATCAGAAGCGTTTGCCGGATTCGGCGCGTTAAGTTTCACCAGCTTCCTGACCATGGGATTCTGGGTAGCGGTTTTCTCGCTGACAATGGTCCTGGTGTTTGAGAACATCGGCCTTGTTCATGGACAGGTTAATTTCATTGAACGTCCGGAGAAATACAAGCGTGCATTCCAGGCAACGTCCATCGGTTCGATGGCTTCCGGCGTTTTTGGAACCAGTCCGACAGTTGCCAGTGTCGAAACTTTAGCGGGCATGGCGGCAGGCGGACGCACAGGTTTGACGGCCATTACAACCGGCTTGCTGTTTCTTGGCGCTGCATTTTTCATTCCTGTCATCAAATTGATCCCGGACAGTGCGATTGCACCGATCCTGATCATCATTGGCGCATTGATGCTGCAGAACATCAAGGACCTTGATATGAAAGATATGAGCGAGAGCATCCCGGCGTTTCTGATCATCGTCCTTATTCCGTTTACGTACAGTATCGCTGACGGCATCGCCATCGGCTTTATCATGTATCCGTTATTGAAGGTCGGTCTCGGCAAATGGCGCGAAGTCACACCGGCGCTTTATGTGATCGCCGCATTGTTCCTCGCGAATTATATTTTCCAGGTCATTGGGTGATTAAAGAAAAGCGACGGCAAGAGATAGGCCCAAACTTGTTTGGGCCTATCTCTTGCGACGAAGCAGCGATGCAGGAGCAGCCTTGTCCCCCTAAACGCTGGGTCGCCGGAGACTGGACACTAGAAAAGCGACGGCAGCCGTTTAGCTCTGAAAAGCATAAGACAGATTAGCGAAGTGGCCTTGGCCGCGCAGCTAAGCTGACTTATGACTCGAAGAGCTGGGTCGCCGGAGTCTGGACAAGGAAACACATTTTTTAAGGATTTTCATACTAGAAAAGTTATCTGCTTTCTTGTCCAATAAAAACAAACGCACTTGCCCGTTAGCAAGTGCGTTTTTTCATTAAATGGAGTTAGAGATGTTACAATAAAACCAATAGCAACCGAAAGGAGCGACACGTTATGAAATACACGAAATCGAAGATGGAAACTCTTGTGAGTGAAAATCCGGAATTGAAAAAACGCCTGAAAACACTCATGAAGGATATGGACCTGGAAAAGAATTTCGCTTTGAAAGCACTTTACCATTCAGAAGTGACAGACAACGGGCCTTATCAGTCCGCCTATCAGGACCTTGACTTGCTCTAAGGAGCGGGTCTTTTTTTATGAGCTGAATCTGCGGCGCTGCAGCTCACTCGAAAATCGCTTTTTCCATCCATAAATTCAATTGCAGATTCGTCAAAGTCACCGCGACTTTGTCAGCATCTTCCGCAGGAGCATCCAGGTAAAATCCGAAATGGTCCCCGTCCTTATAGCTTAATCCGGTCGCGGTGGATGGGGACAGTTGCTGAGCGTCCTTACCGGCGGTTGCTTCCGCTTCGATGGAATGCGTTGAACCACCCTGAGTATAGTCATGGGCAATGCCTGAAACCAGGACGGCTCCATCAGGAAGTTCCTTTGCGTGCGAGCGGAAAACCACTTCATACCCCATTTCTTCCTGTTCAACTACTTTCATTACGGAAATTTGGCTGTCTCCGTCATCATAGAGGATCTTGCCTTCATTATTTTCCAAATTATTCAGATCGAGTTCAACCGTATATTCCCCTTCAACGGGTTCTGTAATTTTGTAATATTCTTCTGTTTGATCGGCGATATAGGAGATGCCATTCAGGTGCAGATGGACCGCTTCAATGACACGCGGCAGCAGAAAAGCACTGACTGCAATAATGGCGGCAGCTAGATATAAAGTATTCATATTCACATATTTTTTCATGCGGGCTCCCTTCAGGTGCAGAAAATTCTGATAACTAAATTTTACCATAAGTTAAAAGAAAAGTATCAAACAACATAAAAAACCTTGTCAGGCATACAGTCTGACAAGGTCATTTTAATTTCTGGACTTTTGGGTATCTTCGAGCCAGCGCTCCCAATCCTCATACGTAGTGCCGATATAGTATTGGTTGGCGGTGTTTTCAAGGTGGCCAAGGCCGCGTCCGCCGATGACGAAATGCAGCTCCGGTTTAACAGCAGTCAATGCGTCTATATATTCATGGGCGATCGGCAGAAGCCGTTCGTGGCCAATGGACATGCAGGCCAACCTGAAATCCTGTTTGCGGACAAGTTCCGGCAGGCCTTCGAGCGGCGTGTCCGGTCCTATATAAGCGACCGGGTAACCGCGTTCCCGTAGGAAAAGTGTAAATAGAAGCAAGCCAAGCTGGTGATGTTCGCCACTCGGACAGAAAGCCAAGGTTTTCGGCAGCGTTTCTGACGTCGGGAAAATACGGAAAAACTGAGTGAAGCGCTGCAGCACCATATGGCTCAGCATATGTTCATGCGCTACGGTGATGGTGCCGTTTTCCCATTCTTCACCGATCCGCACCATCAAAGGCGCCAATATGGAAAAGAATACAGTGCGGTAATGGAACATGGAAAAGTTCAAATCCAGCAAGTACTGGAAACGTTCACTGTCCATTTCGGCGCCGGCATTATAAAGTTCTTCAATCTGCTTCTCGTACTCGATGGAGCCTTCCGGAGATTGAGGCAGCTCAGCAGCGGTCTTCACGAATTTCTTTCGGGAAGCATGGAGTTGTTTGACAGCTTCGCTGATTTTGACGCCGTTTTCCTGAACCTGGATTTTAAGCCACTTCAAATCCTCCAGATTCTGATCAGAATACAGGCGGTGGCCGGATTCTGTGCGAGCTGGAGTAATCGCATTATACCGTGTTTCCCAAGAGCGGATCGTCACTTTGGGCATATCAAGGATCTTTGCAGCAGCTTTTATATTGTACATGGCAGGACCCACATTTCTATAAGTTAGTTGTATATTTATTATACAAGTACTTATACAATGCGTAAAGCTTTAGGGGTCAAGGGTTTTAACCAGTAAAAAAGAGAAAGAGCCGAAGCCCTTTCTCCTTTGTGCCATATTAAGCTGTTGCCGCTTTGACGGCGCGTGAACGCTGCCAAACCAGCGTAATGGAGATCGTGATCATCAGCATGATCAGACCCAGGATGAACGGGAAGATGATGTTGACGTCATAAAGCAAGCCTGCAAGCAGAGGCCCGGCGACATTGCCGATACTCATATAGGCGTTGTTCATGCCCATCGCGAACCCGACTTCGCCGTCCGCCATTTTGGAGATCAGCGTATTCAATACGGGACGCAAGATCGAAGTTGCCAGGAAGATGACAAGTGAAACACCGAAGAACATAGCGTAGCTGCCCGCAAACAACGACAGCAGGAACCCGAAGGCGGCGACGCCCAGGAACGTCACAAGAATCGCGACTTCGCCAAAGCGGCGGACGATCCGGTCGACGATGAACAATTGGACGATGACACTGACTACGCCTGTCGCTGTTATCATGAACGCGATGTCTTTGGCGGTTGAATTGAATTGATTGTCCAGGTAAAGTCCGACCACGGATTCATAAGCAAGCAGACCGAAACTCATTACGAGCGTGATAACCAATGGAATGAAATACTGCTTTTTGGTGGAAGACGCAATTTTGGACAGCATCGATTCCGTTTGGGTCATGTCGATCGCAAGGTTTGCATCCGCGTTTGCCGCGTCGCTGTCTTTCAACAGCACAAGTGAAAAGACGACAGCGCCAAGCGATACCAGGGCAGACACTAAAAATGGCAGCTTGATGCTGTAATCGGCAAGGAATCCGCCGATTCCGGGACCGACGACAATTCCAAGCGACATGGCCGCTGATACAAGACTTGTGCCTTTTGCCCGCTGATCGAATGTCGTGATGTCAGCGATGTAGGCGAAAATGGCAGGCACCAGCATAGCTGCACCGATTCCCCCTATGACACGGGAAAAGTAAAGTACCCAGATAAAGTCGGAAGCGTAGAAGACGAACATTGACAGGGTCAGGCCGATAAGTCCGTAGATGATCATTTTCCGGCGGCCGTACTGATCCGCCCATTTGCCGGCAATCGGTGAGAACAGGAATTGGGCTGCCGCGAAAATGGCGATCATCAGCCCTGCGGCCATGCCGCCCTGGTTGATGGATTCAAGGTATGAAGGAAGGATGGGGATGATGATCCCGAAACTGGCGATGGCAATAAACATATTGATCATCAGGATGATGATCTTTTTGCGTTGATCTGCTGACATGGTGTTCCTCTTTTCTTATTATGGGTGGAGTTTCTCCTATATAGAACGGCAACAAAACGAACGACGTGGAATCGGATTTCATATGTATGAAAGGGAAGGGAGAAGGTTCTCGAATATCATTCATTGCCACTAAACTTTTTACACTCAATTTTACATATTATGCCGGCTCCATGGTGTTGTCAATCACTTGGACCTCGTTCAAATAAAAAACTGAACCTTTATGTCAAAGGTTCAGCTTCAGGGGTTTCATTGGCGGAGTCAATAACCACAGATTTCGCATTATTCGTTTTGCGCCAAGCCATGGCAATCGACAGCGTGACTACCAAAAGACCAAGGCCCAGGATGAACGGATAATTGATATTGATATCATACAGCATGCCTGCGGAAATCGGGCCAAGGACATTGCCGAGGCTCATGTAGGCAGTTGCCATACCCATGGCAAAACCGATTTCGCCGGCCGCCATTTTCGATACCAGGATGTTAAGAACCGGACGCAGGATAGCCATCGCCAGGAAAATCACAAGGGAGACGCCGAAGAAAGCGCCATAGCTTCCTGCGGTCAGTGAAATCAGGAATCCGACCGTTGCAAGACCCAGGAATGCAATCATTGTTTTGACTTCACCGAAACGGCGGACAAGACGGTCGACGATAAAGAATTGAACCGTTACGCTGACAATTCCGGTAGCCGTAATCATCATGGCAATATCGGCTGAAGTCGAGCCATATTGCGTCGTCAGGTACATGCCGATAACAGATTCATATGCAACAAGGCCGAAGCTCATGATAAAGATGATGAGCAACGGAATGAAATATGGCATGCGGGTGGAGCGGCCGATTTGTTCCAGCATCGACTCGTCTTTTGAAAACTCCTCCGCCTGCTTTTTGCTTTCTGCATTAGGGGCAATTTCCTTCAGCATGATCAACGAGAAAATCATGGCGCTGAATGTCACTCCGGCGGCGATCAAGAACGGCAATTTCAAGCTGATGTCAGCGAGGAATCCGCCGAAGCCAGGTCCGATTACAAGTCCGAGCGACATGGAAGCCGTCACAAGGCCGGTTCCTTTAGCGCGCTGGGCTGCAGTGGTGATGCCGGCTACATAAGTGAAGACGCCCGGGATAAGGAAGGCGTCACCGATACCGCCGACAACGCGGGAAGCGTAGATGACCCAGATCGAATCGGTCGAGTAGAACATGAGCATCGAGATTGTCAGTAGCGCAAGACCAAGGATTATGACTTTGCGGGGACCGTATTTATCGGCCCAGTTTCCGCCAAGCGGAGAGAACAGGAGCTGTGCTCCTGCGAAAATCGCGATCATCAGGCCGGCTGCTGTGCCGCCTTGGCCGATAGATACAAGATAGGCAGGGAGAATAGGGACAACAATTCCGAAACTTGCTATAGCAATAAACATATTGATCATCAATATGGACATTTTTTTACGTTGGCTGGTAGACAATTAAAAAAGCCTTCTTTCAATTTAAAATTATTGTACAAACGCTAATCGTTTTGACAACTTTTCATATATTATGATAGAAAAAACGTAAAGTCAATGAGAAAAACTCACATTTTTATCACGAATTTCATAGATAATATTATTGTATAAAAGGAATTTTCTTATAATTTCAGAAACCTTGATTTCAAGCCTTTTTTGATTTCTTCGGGACTCTAAGTTATACGAAAATACTTAAAAGTTGTTGCGAATTTGTGAATGGGAAGGGTAATTGAGGGGAGATGCCGAAGAGTTTATTTAAACAGCGTTATTTGGGGTATAGGTAAACCGTCTAACGCTATTCAATTCAGTAAGTGAAGGGGATGAAGATATGGATAAACGATTCGAACGCATCAAAGCGTCAGCATTGCAGGAACGGGTGGTCAGTGCTGAAGAGGCGGCTTCATGGATACAGGACGGCATGACCCTCGGTTTAAGTGGATTTACACAAGCCGGAGATGCAAAAGCGGTGCCTTTGGCGCTGGCGAAACGTGCGGAATTCGAGAAATTCAAGGTGAATGTCTATACGGGAGCTTCTCTCGGTTCCAATATCGATACAGTGTTCGCGCAGACCGGCATCGTCAACAAAAGGCTGCCGTTTCAATCGGATCCGGTGATGCGCAGAAAAATCAATGAAGGGGAAATTCTCTATACCGACCATCATCTGTCCCACACGGCTGAATGGATCCGTGAGGGGGTCATCACGCCAATCGATTATGCCATTATCGAAGCGATCTCAATCACAAAAGACGGCATGATCATTCCGACGACCTCTGTCGGCAACTCGGCTATTTTTGCCCAATACGCAAAGAATGTCATTGTGGAAATAAATACGGAACAGCCGGAGCGCCTTTACCGGATACATGATATCTATGACACAGGCACACACGAAGGCCGCAATCCGATTCCGCTGTCGCATGTTGCCGACCGCATCGGAACGACAGGAATTCCGGTTGATATGGAAAAGATAAAAGGCATTGTTTTTACAGATCAGGTAGATTCGCCGTCGACGATCGTTCCGCCTGACAGTGAAACGGAAGCGATCGCCAGCCATCTGCTGGAGCTGCTGCGATCGGAAATCCGTGCTGGTCGGCTGACGGAAAAATTGGCGCCGATCCAGTCGGGAGTCGGTTCGGTTGCCAACTCGGCTCTGCGCGGGCTCATCGGTTCCGAATTCCATGACCTTGAAATGTATTCGGAAGTGCTGCAGGACGCAGTGTTTGATTTGATCGATGCAGATGTCCTCCGTTTTGCTTCCGGTTCAGCGATTACATTGTCCAAAGAGAAAATGGCACAGGTCTATTCTGATTTCCGAAAATACGAAGATAAGATTATTCTGCGGCCGCAGGAAATCACGAATCATCCGGGACTTATACGGCGGCTCGGTTTGATTGCGGTTAATACAGCTCTCGAATTTGATATTTACGGCAATGTGAATTCCACGCATGTATCCGGAACGAAGATGATGAACGGCATCGGAGGATCCGGTGATTTTGCCCGCAACTCAAGGTTGTCGATTTTCGTATCAAAATCGACTGCCAAAGGCGGCAATATCTCCAGTGTGGTGCCGTTTGTTACGCATGTCGATCATACGGAGCATGACGTGGACGTACTTATTACCGAGCACGGCTACGCTGATCTCCGCGGACTGGCTCCAAGGGAACGCGCCGGTCTGATCATTGAAAATTGTGCGGATCCGGCCTACCGGGATCAATTGCGGAATTATTACAAAGAGGCGCTGACTCGCGGCGGACAGACGCCGCATGTACTTGAAAAAGCATTCTCCTGGCATCAGCGTCTGGCTGAAACCGGTAGCATGCTTGAAAAATAATCTCGGCATCCTTCTGCACCCTTGATTGCCGAAAATACATTATAATGAAGCAATCAGTTCGGACAGGAGGATTCACATGGAAAAATTCACTTTCGGTTCGCTGCTGGATGTCATGGGGGAACTGTTCTCTGATGAAATTTCAATTGCAGTAGCGGACACGGAGCAGTATATCTATTACAGGCCGAGCAAACGCATCGATCTGAAGATCAAACCGGGCGATCCGGTGAAGGAAGGGACCATTGCGCATAAAGCGCTGATGACGAATCAGAAAGCTTCCGAGTTCATCGACCGCGAAGTATTCGGCGTTCCCTATCACGGCATGGCTGTTCCGTTTGAAGAAAATGGGGAACTGCAGGGCTGTGTCCTGGCGATTTATCCTTCCTACACCGAAGGGAAATCAGTGGTGACCGTAAAGAGCCCGGATGGCTGGAAGCCGGTGCCTTTTGACGATGTCGTCTGTCTTGAAGTCAAAGACCGGAAGACACATGTTCATGCCGCGGGCTTTTCAGGCACCAATAAAAACTCGCTCCAGGAATTCGAATATTCGCTGCCGCGGGAAACGTTCATCCGCTGCCACCGGTCGTTCATCGTGAATGTCCATCATATAGAAGAAATCTATCCGGACACCCACTCGACATTTGTGCTCGCAATGGATAACGGCAGCCGCATCCCGGTCAGCCAATCCTATTCGAGTTATTTCAGGAAGCTGCTTGGGTTTTGATAAGTAAATAATTTTCTCGGTTTGGGGAGAATAAAAAAGATAATCGATATTACGTAAAACAGCTTCGAAGGCATTAGCCGTGTCTTGCACGGAGAATGCCTTTGCGACGAAGTGCGCAGCACTGCAGGAGCACATTTTTTTAGGCTGCTCCTGCATCGCTGCGCTAGCTTCGTCGCAAAGCGCTGGCCGGAGGACCTTGGGCCGCGCTTGGCTTGCACTGAGCTAACTCGGACTCGCTACCCTTCGTCCGAGTGGATCTCAGCACTTCGCTCGAAACACAGTTGGAAGCCAACTGTGTTTCTAATCCCCTGGGAGTCTTCGCTGTTTTACTCCATATCTAAGCTAGATTTCTATAAGTTCATCTTTTATGAATCTGTATTAAAAAGAAGTTAACTCGACATTCTGTGAAAATCCCTTGCTCAGGCAAGGGATTTTCTGCTTTAGCGCAATAACTGCTTATCCATACACAAATCACTCAAAACGCTCTCTGAATAGTTTAAAATTATCTAATAATTAACGCCGGAATCTGCCTTCATTTTCTTCCATACAATGAAAACGCTTTATTTTTATTGGCAGACGGACTTTATCAGATAAAAAACCTTCCAGAAAGAGAGTGATTGATATGACGAACAACAATAACCGGGTCAAAGCAGCAGAACTTCAGGACCGTGTGGTTTCCCCGCAGGAAGCGGCTTCATGGATACAGGACGGCATGACGCTTGGACTTAGCGGCTTTACGCGCGCTGGCGACGTGAAAGCGGTTCCTTTCGCGTTAGTGGAGCGAGCGGAGTTTGAAACTTTTAAAGTGAATGTATTCACAGGTGCTTCACTCGGTTCGGATATCGACCGCCTGTTTGCGGAAGCGGGAATCGTCGGCAAGCGTTTGCCGTTCCAGGCTGAACCTGCCATGCGCAGCAAAATCAATTCGGGGGAAATGTTCTTTGTCGATCATCATCTTTCCCATACAGCTGAATGGGTGCGATCCAATGTCATTGAACCGATCGATTTCGCCATCATTGAAGCGCTGTCCATTACTGCTGACGGCATGATCATTCCGACCACTTCTGTCGGCAACTCGGCTGTTTTCGCGAAACACGCGCGCAATATTATCGTGGAGATCAATATGGCACAGCCGGAACTGTTCGAAGGATTGCATGACATCTACGATACCGGCAAACAGGGTGAACGCGATCCGATTCCGTTGACGTCTGTTGAAGACCGCATCGGGACGATCGGCATCCCGGTGGACATGGAGAGGATCCGCGGCATCGTCTTTACGGAACAGAAGGATTCCCCGTCGAATATCGTGCCGCCGGATGCGGAAACGAAGATCATGGCTGATCATCTGTTGGAATTTTTCCGTTCGGAAATCCGCGCCGGCCGCCTGACTGAAAAACTGGCGCCGCTGCAGTCCGGCATCGGTTCTGTTGCGAATGCCGTGCTGCACGGCATGATCGACTCTGAATTTGAAAACCTCGAAGTCTATTCCGAAGTGCTGCAGGATGCGGTATTCGACTTGATCGACGCAGGCAAAGTGGATTTCGCTTCCTGCTGTTCGATTACATTGTCCGAACAGAAAATGAAACAGGTCTTCAGTGAATTTGAAAATTACCGCAATAAAATCGTCATGCGCCCACAGGAAATTTCGAACCATCCAGAGCTGATCCGACGCCTCGGCTTAATTTCCATCAATACAGCGCTTGAATTCGACATATATGGCAACGTAAACTCGACGCATGTGTCCGGCACGAAAATGATGAACGGCATCGGGGGTTCCGGAGACTTTGCCCGCAATGCGCGCCTGGCTATTTTCGTTACGAAGTCCATTGCCAAAGGCGGCAAGATCTCGAGCGTCGTACCATTCGTTTCGCATGTTGACCACACGGAACATGATGTCGATGTGCTCGTGACTGAACAGGGCTATGCGGATCTTCGCGGCCTGGCACCTCGCCAGCGTGTCGAAACGATTATCGAAAATTGCATCCATCCGGATTACAAAGCTCAGATGCGCGAGTATTACGAAGAAGCGCTGACACGCGGCGGCCAGACGCCGCATGTCCTTGAAAAAGCATTCTCCTGGCATACTGCACTAGCGGAAAAAGGTTCAATGCTGCAGGAAAAAGAGCAATTGGTGTAAGCAGAATATATATAATCAAAAAAGAGCCAGCTCCCTTTTAAATAGAAGGGAGCTGGCTCTTGCTATTGGCTATTGCCATAGATTTCGGCAGTGCTGCGGGTATAAAGCTCGATGATATGCCCGAAAGGATCTTCGGCATAGACCAGGTAATGCGGCTTGCCTTTATTGATGTTCCAAATTTTGCTGCGCTGTTTGCCGCCGTGGAGCACCACTTTCTCAATCGTTTCTACGATGTCTTCGACGATCAGGCAAATATGGAAGAAGCCGGCATGCGGATATGGTTTTTCATCAGCGAATTCAGGCTGCTGGAATTCGAATAATTCAAGGCCCACGCCACTATTGGTCATCAAATGCACGTTACGCATCTGTTTTACTTCAGGTCCTTGCAGATCCTGGGTCATCGTAAAGAGCTCTTCATTTCTTTCATCGAATTCGAAAGGGCCGGCCAGTACGTAGAAGCCGAATACTTTACTGTACCAGTCGATGGCCCGGTCCAGATCAGGCACCGCCAGGCCGATATGGGTGACTACAGAAGTCATATGTAAAACCTCCTCTTTAATTTTTCATACCCGCGGGCATAGCCTTTTAAGCCTTCTAAAAGGCAGACTTTTCTGTTTAAACGAAAATAGTTGTTGTAAACATCTATTTTTAGTATTATAATAAGCAATTGTGAAATTCCGAAATGAGGGTTCTAAAATGAAAAATTCCATATATGGATTAACGATAGACCAACTAAAAGAATGGTTCCTGGAAAATGGACAGAAAAAGTACCGTGCTGAACAGGTATGGGACTGGTTATATATCAAACGCGTATCGCATTTTTCTGAAATGAACAACTTGAGCAAAGAAGTCATTCAGCTGCTGGAAGATAATTTCGCCATCCGCACACTGGAAGAAGCGGTGAAACAGGAATCTGCTGACGGCACGATTAAATTCCTGTTCCGTCTTCAGGACGGCAACTTGATCGAGACTGTATTAATGCGCTTTAAATACGGAAACTCGGTCTGTGTAACAACTCAGGTCGGCTGTAATATCGGCTGCAGTTTCTGCGCGAGCGGACTTTTGAAAAAGAGCCGCGATTTAAACGCGGGCGAAATCGTCGAACAGATCATGCAAGTGCAAGCGCATTTCGATGCTCAGCAAAAAGAGGAGCGCGTCAGCCATATCGTGGTTATGGGTATCGGCGAACCGTTCGATAACTACACGAACCTGATGGACTTCCTGCATGTGGTCAACTCACAAAAAGGCCTTGCCATCGGCGCGCGCCATATTACAGTCTCCACAAGCGGCATCGTTCCGAAAATCTACGATTACGCGGATGAAGGCCTGCAGGTCAATTTGGCTATTTCGATCCATGCACCGACAAATGAATTGCGTTCGCGCATCATGAAAATCAACAAAGCGTATCCGATCGAAAAATTGATGGATGCCATCGATTACTATTTGGAGAAATCAAACCGACGCATCACGTTTGAATACATTTTGCTGCGTGACGTCAATGACCATGTCAAAGAAGCCAATAAATTGGCGAAACTTCTCGAAGACAAACGCCATCTTTCGTACGTCAACTTGATTCCGTACAACTCGGTCAGCGAACATGACCAGTATCAGCAAAGCACACCGGAAGCGATTTCGGCTTTCTACGATGCATTGAAGAAAAAAGGCATCAATTGCGGCGTGCGCCACGAGCAAGGTGCGGACATCGACGCTGCTTGCGGTCAGCTTCGAAGCAAGCAAATCAAAAAAGAGAAAAAGCCAGCTACAGTTTAATAGCATGAAAAAACAGCCCCCGAATATTTTTTCGGGGGCTGTTTATTTTTAGTATGCACAATAAGAAGCGCTTTTCTTTATTTCCCTCCAGAAGAAAGGTTGATCCCCTGGATAAAGTATTTCTGGAAGAAGAAGAACAGCAGGATGACGGGCAGCAGCACAAGCAGCGATCCGGCCATCAGGTAATTCCACTGCGTGCTGAGCTGTCCTTTGAATACGGCAAGCCCGAGTTGCAGGGTATAAAGATTTTCGTCATTCAAATAGAGCAGGGGACCGAGGAAATCATTCCATGCACCGTTGAATGAGAAAATCGCTACTGTAGCAAGAGCTGGCTTCGTTAACGGGAGGCCGATCTTCCACCAGATATAGAAATGGCTGGCGCCTTCGATTTTCGCCGCTTCAATCAATTCAGTGGGAATCGTCATATAGAATTGACGCAGCAGGAAAATATAGAAAGCACTTCCGAAGAAATGCGGGACGATCAGCGGATAGTACGTATTGACCCAGCCCAGATTCGCGAACAGCACATATTGCGGAATCAGTGTTACGAATCCCGGAATCATCATCGTCGACAAGACGATTGCAAACCAGATCCCTTTACCGCGGAATGGGATTTTCGCAAACCCATACGCGATAAAAGAGTTGGCGAGCACGCTGCCGATTACAACCAGTGTCGTGATAGTGATGGTGTTGATTGTATAAGTTGTAAATGGAGCTGCCTGCCAGGCTCTGATGTAATTGGCCCATTCCCAGGATTCCGGAAAGAAGGAAGGGGGATAGGACATGACTTCCCCCATCGTTTTAAGCGAAGTGGCAAACATCCACCAGAGCGGTGACAGAATCAGCAGGCTGCCAGCCGCCAATAAAACGAAATTAAACAAACGCCACATATTGTTGCGGTTTCCGCGATGTTCCCAATAACGCAGCTTCGTATTTAATGCAGATCGGCTTTCCTCTTGTTCCGCGCCAGTTAAATAATCTGAACGATCATCTGTCTTAGCCATTTATTTCTCCTCCCCTTCATAATGCACCCAGCGGGGAGCGAGTTTCAGGTTGATGAGGGTAAGCACGAAAACGATGACGAATAAAATCCACGACATGGCCATGGCGTAGCCCATGTCAAAGTTTTCAAATGCCTGATTCCACATATAAAGGTTGTAGAATAACAGTGAATTTGCCGGGCCGCCTTCACCGTTGCCGGACATGATATACGCTTCCTGGAAAATTTGGAAACCGCCAATGAGGCTGGTTACGACATCAAAGAAGATGACGGGCGTAATCATTGGAATGGTGATGTGGACAAACTGGCGCCACCGGCTGGCACCATCAATTTCCGCCGCTTCATAAAGGGATTTGGAGACCCCTTGCATACTTGCCAGATAGAGAAGCATGGAACCGCCCACACTCCAAAGTTTCATCAGAATCAGTGAAGGTTTCGTCCAATCCGGATCATACAGCCAATTGGGTCCGTCGATGCCGACCCACCCAAGCAGCAGGTTCACCATACCGGTCCCCGGTTCAAGCAATTGCATCCATAAAAGATAGACGCCGACGCCTGAAAGGACGGCGGGCAGATAATACAATGTCCGAAAAACACGAATGCCTGGAACATCCTGGTTCAGCAACGCTGAAATGAAGATGGCACCGAGTGTCGTCAAAGGAACTGAAAAAGCGACATAATAGATTGTGTTCCAAAGGGAAGTCCTGAAAAGACCATCATCAACGATGAGCGTTTGATAGTTTTCCACTCCGACGAAATCCATTCTGGATGTAATATTATAATCTGTGAAACTTCCGGCTAAAGAAAACAATAATGGCCCAGCGGTGAAAGCGAAGAAGCCGACAATGAACGGCATGATGAAAATATAGCCGTAGATGCTTTCCTTACGCCTGATGGTCAATCTTTTTTTCCTCAAAGGACTTCTCCCCCTTGTTTACTGGTTTTTCTGGATCAGATCTTCAACATCCGCCTGTGCCTGTGCCAAAGCTTCTTCGGCGGTCATCGACCCGAGGAAGAATTCATCGACATGCGGGTTGATGTAATTATAAAATCCTGGAGCTTCCACCGGCGCCGGCGTCAGCAAGGTGTTTTCCATACTTTCGACGGCCATCTGATAGACCATTTGCCCTTCTTCAGACAATTCGTCGTTTTCTGCTGCGGCTTCCGCAGCTTCAATATTCGCTACATTATCAAAGTTTTGGACTGCCCAATATTCCTGAGCTTCAGCACCAGTCAGATATTCGATGAATGCCCAGGCAGCTTCAGGATCGCTTGAACCTTCCGGAATTTCTGCGACAAATCCGCCGCCCCAGCTCGTATGGCCGTTTCCTGGTTCATATTCAGGAAGCGGTGCCACACCGAAATTCAGATCTTCGGCATATTCACTGATTTGTGTATAGAAAGTCGGCTGCTGCACCAGCATCGCCAGGTCGCCGCTGAAGAACGGATTGCCTTGCTGGCTGTCGATTTGAGCCTGATATGAATTGACGACATCTTCGCCGATACGGTCTCTCCACGATTTAAGCCAGTTCAACACTTCAGCATTCGTTTCTGTATTGATATTTACGTTATCGACATTATTATCTTCACCGAAATAGTTTTCGCCATTCGCATTTAAGAGCCATACATCATAGCCGACGCCCCATAAAGGATAGAAGCCGAGACGATCATAATCATCGCCGTTTTTCACATCAAGCTTAGCTGCATATTCCTCAAGTTCGGCCCAAGTTGACGGTGGATCTTCAGGATCAAGGCCGGCTTCTTCAAACGCGTCTTTATTATAGAAAAGAACCCGTGTATCCGTGTTGAAGGGAATGCCGTAAGAGTCGCCTTCGTAAAGGGTGGCATTCCATAGCTCAGGGTAGAATTTCTCAGAAAAACTGTCATCCATGAACTCAGAGAGGTTCATCGCCTGATTTTCTTTTCCTCGGATGGCGGTGGCGTTGATGTCGTTGATGACGACGTCAGGAGGATTTCCCGCAGCAATCGCCGCAAGCTCCTTGGTCCAGATGTCACCCCAAGGGCTGTATGTGTGCTTCACTTCTATTTCATCCTGTGAAGCGTTGAAGTCGGCTACGATCTTATCAATGACCGGGCGTCTAAGTTCAGAACCCCAGAATGACCAGAAGTCGACAACGGTTTTGCCATCCTCATTCGTTTCTTCCTCGCTGCTGTTATTTGTCTGGAAACCTGCACAGGCACTGAGCATAAGGGTGGTGCTGGTCAAAACCAGCAGAGGCATACGCAGTTTTTTCATTTGCTCGACACTCCTTTTTAATTTGAAATGGAATCTGAAAAACTTCGACTTCCGAAGTGATGGTCCTGCGACTTTCTTTTCAGAACAGTAATGCGCCATTATCGAAAATTATGACAAATTAACTAAAAATTCAATTTACTTATTAAAGAGGAGTATACAGTACTTCTCTTTCCATTTTCAACCCAGATTTGTAATTTACAAATAACTCTCTATAATTAAAATAAAAATGAGTTAAGGGGAGTCGCATATGGCTGAAATAAAGATCAATAATCTGGGCAAGAGATATGATAAAGGCGCTTTAGCTGTGACCGATTTTAATCTTCATATAAAAGACGAGGAATTCATCGTTTTTGTCGGACCGTCCGGCTGCGGTAAATCAACAACATTGCGGATGATTGCGGGACTGGAAGAAATTACGGAAGGCGAATTCTTCATCGACGGCAAGCGCATGAATGATGTTGAACCCAAAGAACGGGATATTGCGATGGTTTTTCAGAACTATGCTTTATATCCCCATATGACCGTGTATGAAAACATGGCTTTTGGACTAAAATTAAGGAAATTTAAGAAGGCAGAAATAAAAAGTCGTGTGGAAGAGGCCGCTAAGATCCTGGGGCTGGAAGATTATCTCAACCGGAAACCGAAAGCGCTGTCAGGCGGGCAGCGGCAGCGTGTAGCTCTAGGTCGTGCAATTGTACGGGACGCAAAAGTATTTCTAATGGATGAGCCTTTATCGAATCTGGATGCAAAACTTCGCGTGCAGATGCGCGCGGAAATCGCTAAACTGCACCAGCGCCTCAAGACGACCACGATATACGTAACACATGACCAGACGGAAGCGATGACGATGGCTACACGGATTGTCATTATGAAAGACGGTGTCATTCAGCAGGTGGGCACGCCGAAAGAAGTCTATGATTTTCCAGCCAATCGTTTCGTGGGCGGATTTATCGGATCACCGGCCATGAACTTCTTCGAAGGCACCATTTCCAACGGAAACTTTCTTGTCGATGATAAATCAGTGGCGATTCCGCCAGAAACTGCAGCTCTGCTGAAAGACCTGGGCTATGACGGCAAACCGATTGCGCTGGGGATCCGTCCGGAACACATCCATGTGAACAACGAAGACCTGAGCGGTGTGCCGGCAAGTGAATTCGAAGCGGAAATTACGGTGTCGGAGCTGACGGGAGCGGAAACGATCCTCTATGCCGTATACGCCAATCAGGAATTCATCGCTCGAGTGGACGCGGATACTGCTATTGAAGCAGGCCATACCGCCACGCTGGCTTTTGATATGTCGCACGTCCATTTCTTTGATATCGAAACCGGAGCGCGCTTGAAAGCCGGAGAACTGCAAGCGGCTGGAGAAACTGTATAATTCCCTTTGTTGAGCCATTCCTTTTAGTGGAATGGCTTTTATTGATTACATAGAGATATTTCGCCATTTTTAAAAGAATTTTCTAACAATAAAGCGGAGAGTGTTTAACTTTTATTCTTTAGGGAAAATAAAGTAATAGACATTTTTGGAAAAGGAGCAGTGATATTGATGGTAAAAATCGCAGTTGAAGAACCGTTTACATCCGTGCAGCAAGCATTAGTGAAAAAAGGGTATAAAGCAGACATGATTGAGGATAAAACAGATGCTACAAGCTATGATTGTGTCGTTGTTCGCGACAAAGAGGATTTTGCCGACTTCCATATGAATGCTCCATTGGTGGAAGCGAAAGGCCGCACGCTTTTCGAAATCGTTGAAGAAGTCGAAGAACGTCTGGTGCGCAGCGGAAAAATTATGCCTCCATCTCCGATCACATCTGATAATAAGTCTGGTGGCGGCGGAGGATTTATCGCCGGCGCAGCAACTGGCGCATTGATTGGCGCAGCTGCCGGTTTAATGCTGGCACCGAAGAGCGGCAAGGAATTGCAGCAGACAGTGAAAGATAAAGCCGCTGAAATGAAAGAGAAGAAAGAGGCGAAAGCTGAATCCGGTGAAAATTCCGGTCCCGGCAAACTGGACCAAGTAAAAGATAAGCTTGGCCAGGTGAAAGAAAAAACAAACGGCGTGACTGAAAAAGCAAAAGGCAAAGCGGATGAGCTAAAAGCGAAACGCGAAGAGAAAAAAGAAGATAAAGAATTGAAGAAGCAGCAAAAAGCTGTTGAAAAAGAAGCGAAAGAAGAAGAAAAAGCTAAAAAAGAACATGAAAAAGCTGTGAAGCAAGCTGAAAAAGAAGAAAAGAAAGCTGAAAAAGAAGAGAAGAAAGAAAGCGGCGGCATCGAAGTCGTCGAGTTCGGCAGCTCAGCTGTCGAAAAAAATGACAGCGGTGATGTAAACATCCACCCTGCCGGCAAAGATAAGAAGTAATGATGAAACCGGCGCCTCCGGATGGGGGCGCTGGTTTTTTTTCGTTTGACTGGTGAGGCGTGGCTGATTTTAGGGTGGAAATTTATTTATGCCCAACTTGTAACGTTATATGCCCAACTTATGTTGATATATGCCCAACTTTTAAGGTTTTATGCCCAACTTCGCTGGAAATATGCCCAACTCACTTATAATCGGTATATTGAACCCTTGTTTGAGCCAGATTTTATCAAATCCATACCACCTAACAATCGCGTCACTAATCTTCGATCATCCACACACAAAATCTCCCGCCCCAGCCGGTTCGTCATGGGCTCGCCGGTCAGCAGGAACCAATCGCGGATCGTACGAATGTGAGCGTTTTTATCTAAAACGCCGCAGCCTGGGCACACCCAAGCTCCATAGCGCCGCACCATGCCGATCCGGTCACATGCGGCACACCAGACGCCGCGGCGCATCGTCTCGATAGGATATCTTGCATCGTCACAAAGTGGCTTCGGAACGAAATGGACCAGCGCCGCAATCATCATGTCCGCGAGCTCCTTCATTTCATCCAGACTGAAAATGGCTTTCTCCACTGGCAGCGTGTAAAGAAACCGGGGCAGCTGGTGCGAGAAAATGATGGGCTGCGAAGCCGGTACATTTTCAGCGATTTGTTTGGAATAGGATAAGACCAGTACAGAGCGCGCCGGAAACAACATCTCCCGCTCTCTCAGCCACTCTTCCAGCAGCCATTCATTGTCAGCCATCTGTTCGAGTGGCGATTTCCGTCCGATGACGGTCCCGTCATCTTTCATCTGCAGCATCTGGACAGGGTGGCTGTTAAAAAGCATGCGGCCATTCATATTCTTCACTTCAAAAACAATTACGCCCCACCGGGTAATCATCACTGAATCCATCTGAAATATACGGAACGATTTCAATCTGACATTATGCAGCATCAGATGCGGAAACGTCACCCGGCTCGCCGCGTAATAATGGTCAAAACGCTCTTCGCCGGCTTGCCCGGCAACTTCCGCGTAATGATCCTTTTCGGCTTGTCCGTAATGGGCATGCCGTTTCGGCAAACGCCGCAGCAATACTTCCAACTCTTCTTTGGTTCGCGATCCCTCGCGCTCTTTCCGAATCACCGGCATCCCTCTTTTTTACTTTGACCATAGCACTTAACCAGATCCGTGCCCATCCTTTCATTTAAAATAAAAATTTGATCGCCGTATAGGCACCAAAAATAGAATTTACGCCACAAAAAATGCACCGCCCATAACGGGCAGGTGCATAATAAATTTAAGAATCCAAAGCAACTTCATCAACGGAGTCGTGCGGTTCCGGTTCCGGCACGCGCGACAGGACGATCAGTCCGATGATGAAAAGGATGACGAGACTGAAGACGCCGAAGCGGGAGTCGCCGGTTAATTGCGCAGTGACGGCAACCAAAATTGGTCCCATAATGGCTGCGAATTTACCGAAGACGTTATAGAAACCGAAGAACTCATTGGAATTCTCTTTCGGCACGAGCTTGCCGAAGTAAGAGCGGCTCAATGCCTGGATGCCGCCTTGGCTGGAAGCGACCAGCATCGCGAGAACCCAGAAGTCGCCGATCGTTTCCATGAACATGGCGTAGATACAGACGACGATGTAGACGCAGATGCCGACATACAGCATCTTTTTGCCGGTAAAGCGGTCAGCGAGACGGCCGTAAAGAAGTGCGAAAGGTGCAGCGACGACCTGTGTTGCGAACAGGACAATCAGCAAGCTGGTTGAAGTAAGGCCAAGATCCGTGCCATACGCTGTCGACATTGCAATGATTGTGCCGACGCCATCGATGTAAAAGAAATAAGCGACTAAAAACAGGACGATGGCGCGGTATTTTCTGATTTCCTTCAAGGTTTTGCCGAGTCGTTTGAAACTTTGCCCGACCGGATTCGGTTCCCGTTTGATGAAGTAACGCTGATGGACATTTTTGAACATTGGAATCGAGAAGCAGACCCACCATACAGCTGTGATCAAAAAGGCAACGCGGCTCGCGTTGGTGACGGATAGCGGCAGCACACCGTTTTGCGCTAATAAAATAATGGCAATTGAAATGATGAATGGGATGGTGGAACCGATATAGCCGAGGCCGTAGCCGAATGAAGAAACGCGGTTCATGCGTTTTTCTGTTGCAACGTCCACGATAAAAGCATCATAGAATAGGTTGGATCCCGTCGCGCCGAGTGCAGCGAATATGTAACAGACCAGCATCAGCAGCCAATTGTCGCTCGGGACAAAAGCCAGCATTGCAGTCGAAAACGTACCCAACAGGAAGAAAGCGGTGAAAAATTTCTTCTTCATTCCTTCATAATCTGCGATTGTCCCAAGAATCGGACCGATCATCGCAAGGATAAATGTGAAGATGGCAATCGTGTAGCCGAGATAGGCGGTGGAATCGGATAAACTGACTCCCGCATCCGTCGCGGCAGCTTTATAATAGAGCGGAAAGACGGCCGTTGTGATGATGATCGAATAGGCTGAGCTTCCCCAATCGTACAATGCCCAGCTTTTCTCTGTCTTTGTGAACTTTTTCATCTCCTGATTCCCCTTAGTGAATGATAATTTCATTGTACAAGAACTACACGGGAAAAGAATCACTTTTGAAGATATTTACTGAAATTTTACATAATTCCAGGCGGAAGGGGAACAAAATATCATCATTTGAGCCGTGCCTTCCATTCCGTTACACTGATAAAAGATTGCGAAATGAGGAGAATGGCTTTTGAAAATGATTTCTTGGAACGTCAACGGGCTGCGCGCTGTCGTGAAAAAGGGCTTTATGGAGTTTTTCGAGGCAGCGGACGCGGACATATTCTGCCTGCAGGAGATTAAATTGCAGGAAGGGCAAATTGAAATGGATCTTCCCGGATACCATCTTTTCTGGAATTACGCGGTAAAGAAAGGCTATTCAGGGACGGCCATCTTTACAAAATATGAACCGCTTTCTGTGAGATATGGCATCAACCATGTAAATCACGAAAGTGAAGGGCGCGCCATCACCCTGGAATTCGAAGAGTTTTACTTGGTGAATGTCTACACGCCGAACTCCCAGCACGGGTTGCTGCGCCTCGATTTCCGCCTTGAATGGGAAGAAGCGGTGCTCGATTACGTGAAGGATCTTGATAGCCGGAAGCCGGTCATTCTCTGCGGCGACTTGAATGTGGCGTATCAGGAAATCGACTTGAAGAATCCCAAGGCGAATCTGAAAAACTCTGGATTCACACCGGAAGAGCGCGGGAAGATGACGGAATTTCTGGCAAGCGGATTCACTGATTCGTTCCGTTATTTCCATCCTGATTTGAGCGGAGCTTATACGTGGTGGTCATACCGCACCAATTGCCGCCCACGTAACATCGGCTGGCGCATCGATTATTTCATCGTTTCTGACCGTATGGCGCCGAAAATGAAACAGGCGGAAATCCATAAAGATATTCTCGGCTCCGACCATTGTCCGATTGAACTTCAACTTAAATGAAAAGAGCGTCCGGAAGAAATTCTCCGGACGCTCTTTTCATTTAAATCCCTATGACGTGCTTTGCCAAACGCTCGCAATTGTTCTGATCGAAATAATCGATGTAAAGCGGTGCTTTCGGGTACCACTCGTTCGTCGTGATATTTTCTTCGACGATCTTTTTAAGATATTGATACACTTCTTCGAGCGAATCGGCTTTATAGCCGTAAAGATCTGTGTCGAGGCTCAGGTAAGTCCCGCGCCGCGCCATGTATTCCTCTTTATCAAACATATTGAAGATGATGGGTTTATTGAGATAAAGGAAATCCCAGGAGACGCTTGTGATATCGGTGAGGAGCATGTCATTTTCGACAATGGCTTTTTCAATGGAGGCATGGTTGAAATCCTGGAATTCGATGCCGCTCTCCGGATGGTCCAGGCCGGTAAAGTGCTTTTCGAATTTTCGCATGAACGGATGCAGTGCGACGCGCATATGCAGATCGTTTTCGGAAATCAGTCGGCGTATGCCTTCGTGGCTAACAAGTCCAAGCGTGTTATTGAAATAATCGCTTTCGACGAATTCCTCTTCAGTCAAATCAAAGAGCCATTCACGCCAAGTCATCATCATTAAAATCTTGCGGACTTGCGGCGCAGGCTGATTTGTCTGAAAACGGTCGAAACGCGGAAATCCGGTGACGATCAGTTTATTCTCCGGAATCTTCCATTGATTGAGCTTCAGATCTTTTTCATATTCTGAAGCGCAGTTAAAGTAATCCGTCCGCGCCAATAAAGGAACATCTTCTTTTTGGATCAATATTTTCTTGAATCCTTCGATTCCGTGGCTGACATGGGTGATGATCGTTTTCCGGTTAAGGAACAGGAATTTATCGACGGATGGCGCAATGTCATACATCAGCGAATGGCCATGGAATGAATAATCGGCTTTGAAAAAAAGGCGGTAGTTCCGGAAACTTCCGAGCGGGACAGCGTTGGCGAGCTGCTTGTCTTGTGCGTAGGATTTTTTCGGATCATACATCCAGTATGCCGTGACTTTATCCTGATGATTGGCGATCAGGTATTTATGGAAGACGGCCGCATTGTCCTCGTACTTCTCTCCAAGGTTACCACCGACCAAAACTATTTTCTTATCACCTTTGAAGGTGGGGAAGAAAGAAAGTAAATAAGCTGCCGTAACTTTCAAAAAAACTTTCAGGGGATCAAATCTCCCTCTTTCTTTCAACTCGATGCTCATGTTCAGCCCTGCTTTCATATGGTTGTTCTATTCCTAATTTTTTCATATCCTCGGCTCTTTGTCCATCTGCAGGCAAATAATCATTTTTCATTCAAAGTGAGGTTTAATAATTTTAATAATGGGAAGAATATAAGGTGATACAAGTATGCGAAGGAGGATTCTATTATGAAGGAAAACAATGAAGAGAAACATCGGAAAATGGGAACCGGAGAGAACGAAGAAACTCTGACGACCCGTCAAGGCCATCCAGTTAAAGACAATCAGAATATACGGACTGTCGGAAACCGTGGTCCGGCTACATTGGAAAACTATCATTTCATAGAAAAAATTTCCCACTTCGACCGTGAAGAAATTCCTGAACGCATTGTCCACGCCAGAGGTACAGGAGCTTTCGGTTATTTCGAAACATATGGTACAGTCGGCGACGAGCCGGTGGAAAAATATACAAGAGCTAAAGTATTTTCAGGCAAAGGCAAGCAAACACCGTTGATGGTCCGCTTTTCAACAGTGGCAGGATCGCGCCACTCCCCGGAAACTGACCGTGACCCGCGTGGTTTTGCGGTTAAGATGTATACAGAAGATGGAAACTGGGATTTGGTCGGCAACAACCTGAAAATCTTCTTTATCCGTGATGCGATGAAATTCCCGGATATGATCCATGCCTTTAAAACAGACCCGGCATCAAATATTCCGGATCCGCAGCGCATGTTCGATTTCGTGGCGCGTTCACCTGAAGCGACGCATATGATCACACTGCTGTTCTCGCCATGGGGCATACCTGCGACTTACCGCCACATGCAAGGTTCCGGCGTCAACACTTATAAATGGGTGAATGACAAAGGCGAAGCGGTTCTTGTTAAATATCATTGGGAGCCGAAACAGGGCATCCGCAATTTGACACAGAAAGAAGCCAGTGAAATCCAGGCTGAAAATGTGGGCCACGCGACACAGGATTTGTATGAAGCCATCGAAAATGGAGATTATCCGGAATGGGAACTGTTCGTTCAGATCATGAGCGACGATGAGCATCCGGAGCTCGACTTCGATCCATTAGATGATACGAAACTATGGCCACAGGATAAATTCCCATTCCTTCCTGTCGGCAAGATGGTATTGAACCGCAACCCGGTCGATCACCATGCTGAAATCGAACAGGCTGCCTTCGGAACAGGCGTCCTTGTCGATGGTCTGGATTTCTCAGATGATAAAATGCTGCAAGGCCGCACGTTCTCTTACTCAGATACGCAGCGTTACCGTTTGGGCGCCAACTACCTGAAGCTTCCGGTCAATGCACCGAAGAAACGTGTAGCGACGAATCAGCAGCGCGGCATGATGGATGTCAAAAATCCGCATGAAAATCCATCGAATCCTTCCATCAACTATGAACCATCCGTACTGGGCGGCTTCAAGGAAGCGGATAAGGAAGGAACACCGGATCATGAACCGGCTTATAATGACCGTCTTATGAAAGCGCCGATTGACCGTACCAATAACTACGGGCAAGCGGGTGAAACATACCGCAGCTTCGAAGACTGGGAACGCGATGAGCTGATCAATAACCTCGGTGATGCACTTTCTGTCTGCGACCCGCGCATCCAGGATGAAATGATTGAGCACTTCACACAGGCGGATGAAGATTATGGCCGCCGTGTACGTGAGAATCTTGAGGAAAAACTGGAAGCGATGAAACAGATGAAAGATTCTGAACCAAAATTGATGGGGCAGCCTGCTTCAAATAAATTGGCGCAGGGTGCAGCTAAAAAAGGGCACGAGGCTGAAAAATATTAATAAAAGATGAAAGTCCGGCAAGCCGTTCCGACGGTTTGCCGGATTTTTTTTAGGTTTAAAAAATATAAATGTTCAAAGTTTGATAAAGCTTTAAAAGGAGCGGAGTGTTGTCCAGACTCCAACGGCCAGCTCCTCGAGTCGTAAGCCACTTTGGCTGTATGGCTGGAAAGACGCCATTTCGCCAAAGTGGCTTACGCTTGTCGGAGCTTAACGGCCGTTTCCGCTTTTCTAAAATTTCTTCAAACACTTTCGCTAGTTCATCCGTTATCTTAATGAGAGGGGCAATAAATGAGAAAGCGGGGAATGGAATGGATACTGAAACGATGTACGAAAACTTGAAAACTGATCTGATCCGTTTCGCCCGTTCCATTTCCCGGCACGAGCAGGAAGCTGATGATCTGATCCAGGACGCTCTCGAAAAATCGCTCAAGGAAAAAGAGCTGGTGAATCTGCCGAACTACAAGCAGCGGGCTTGGTTTTTCCGGGTGATGAAGAATCGGCTGATTGATGACAGGCGGAAAGACCATAGAATCTCGGAATGGGAAGAAGAAATGGATTTTCCGGAACAGGCATTGGCGGTCAACCGGCTGGAGATGACTGAATTGCTGTCGCATCTGACTCCGGAGATGGCTGATCTCGTGTTCAAGCGTTATTGGCTGGGTATGACCAGCAAGGAAATCGGTGACCAGCTTCAAGTCCCGGCAGCGACCGTCAGGTACAAGCTGCATTTCGCGATTAAAAAATTGAGAGACATACTTGAGGAGGAATAAGGATGAAACAGACAGTCGGCAATGTAGGCGTATTGAATTTATTGAATGCAACAGAACAAAGTGTCCAGGCTTATGAAAAGATCGGAAACGTTGGCCTGGTGCTTTACAGAAGCGGCCAATCGCACCTATTGGCGGCGCTGAATGTCGGCAATATCGGCAAGACGGTCGAAGTGCCGGATGACTTCAATTATTACAACGGCACGCTTGAAATCAATAAGGACTACCTCGATTCAATCGATCAGCCGATGAAGATGGTGCTGAACGGCATGCTGATCATCGCGCACGACGTTCAACCGGACCAGTTGAAGAAAGGGCTGCTCGACATTATTGTAAATGGTGAAATCTATACACCGTCTAAATTAGCTGGACAAGTGAACCAGCAATTTTCACAGGGCAGCCGTATGATAGAAGTTTATGAAGGCGCGCCGCCCCGGCTTGAAAACGGCAGCATCACCTTGAGCAATGCTTTTCTGGAAGCGGCGGACGAGCCGGTGCATCTGGTAGTCAACGGCATGCTGACCATCCCGACGGATATTGATGCAGTTTTATTCGAATCAAAGATCAAGAAAATCGCAGTCAACGGCCTGGTGTCCGTGCATGAAGAGCAGGAAGCGCTGCTGCACCGGAAGATGGATACTGCTCCAAATGGCGTCATCGAAGTGATTCCGGCGGGCTACCGAATCTTGAAGAAAGCGCTGCGCATTAATTCGCGTTCGATCAAGAGCTTCCGCAATGAAAAATTGATGACGAAAAAACCGATTATTTTCGAGGCGGATGTTCCGAGAGCGGCGCTTGAAAATTCAATCGACCGCATCGACTCGAAATCGTTCATCATCTGCAGCGAAGAGATTGAAGATCTTTTGTACGAAAAATTGGAACGCCTGGAAACGGAAGTGCTGTCGTACAGCAATCGTTTCATCTTGATTGAAGGAGAAGAACACTGGTCAAACAGCCAGTTTGAATCTCTGCAGGAGCCGGTTAACATGGTAGTTGATGGTATTCTGATAATCGATGAAGATGTAGCTGCCGATACACTCTCGGCCAAATTGGAAACACTGGATATTTTCGGGGAGGTGCAGGCGGCCACAGCAGAAACCAAAGGGGCATTGCAAGGGAAAGTCCGGGCCAATGCGGGACGGATTTCACTGAAGCAAGAGAAGCAGGAGGAGAGCAAACCGCAGGATTCCAATAATATCGGAGAACTGTCACTGTAGGAGGGAAGTCAGGATGAGCTATAAAGAAGAAGGCGCAGCAACTGTGGAAACCTGGAATATCAAACCGCATGAAAGTTTATGTGGTCGTGAATATACAAAGCAAGCAATAAAAAATAACACAGGATTTCGCTGCCGGCGGTTCTGGTGACCGGAATACGGCCACAATTTTCGAACGGCGCTGCGGGTCCTGATAATGAGGAGGAAAACTGATGTTTCAAACAGATGAAATGGCAGTTAGACAAAGAATGGAAGACATTCGCTCGGAAGTGGTAGCGTCCCGTACGAAAAGCCGCCGGAAAGACGTGAAGCCAGATCGCAATCCCATCTGGATTGTCCTGATCACTTTGTTCAAAAAATAATAAGGAAAGCGCCGCAAGTGAGATTGCGGCGCTTTTTCTTTTGTCACCGTTTCCGCTTTTCCTCTTGTCCAGACTCCGGCGACCCAGCTCTTCGAGTCATAAGCCAAATCAGCTGCGAAGACATTAGCCGACGCTTGCGAGGCTAAGTCTTTGCGACGAAGCAGCGAAGCGATGCAGGAGCATGATTTTAAACTGCCCTCTTGCATTAGCAATACAACTGTCTTCGCTGATTCGTCTTATGCTTGTCAGAGCTAAACGGGTGCCGTCGCTTTTCCTTGTCCAGACTCCAGTGCCCAGCCCCTCGAGTCGCTTCAGCCTTGCCGACAATGGCAAAGAACGCCATTACCGTCAAGGCTTCCAGCGCTTGTCGGGGCTACATGGGCACTTCCGCTTTTCCTCTTGTCCAGACTCCAACGGCCAACTCCTCGAGTCGTAAGCCACTTTGGCTGCATGGCTGGAATGACGCCATTTCGCCAAATCGTCTTACGCTTGTCGGAGCTGAGCGGCCGTTTCCGCTTTTCCTACTTAAAATCCAACGACGAGTGATTTACGCCGAATACATTCTCCACATCGATCAGAAAGGCGATGCCGCGTCCGGGGGCGTTCAGGTCGACTGCCTGCTCGATGCTGGTGACCACTTTATCTGTATAGCTGGCTGGGACCAAGGTCAATATGACGTCTTTTTCAGGGTCGATCGTGAAATTCATGAAAGTCTGGCGCTCATTTACACCGGTGCCGCGGCCGTTTAAGATTGTGCCGCCTTCAGCACCGGCATCTGCTGCCGCCTTGATGACTTTCTGGGAATCACCAGTATTGACGATGGTCACAATCAGTTGAAATTCATGCAGTGCGCTATCCATGATTTTCTCCCCTTTCTTTTTTCTGCGGTCATCAGGCCGTTTCGTTAAATGGGGAACACCGAGAAGTTTGCTCAAGTGAACAGTGAATCCCAGCCCATATCCTGATTTCCCCAACTTGCCTTCACGGCTTACAGCTTCAGCGACAGGTGCTTCAATTTCTCCATCGACAGCGATGAAGATTACATCTTTTTCATGAGTAACGGGCATTCCAAGGAAAGTCGGCTTTTCATTTCTTCCGATTCCTTCTCCGTAAACAATGGTGGCTCCGTCTGCCCCGGCTTTTTTCGCTTCGGCTATGACCGGCCTCGAAAATCCTCTTTTGACAATCGCAATCATCAGTTTATGGTTAAGATTCATCGGTTCTGTTCCCGCCTTTCCTTTTAAAGATAAGTCCCAGAACAAGGACAGCGATAATCGGCGTCAATGCCACCAGCGCAATCAGCCCGAATCCGTCAGCGAGCGGATCCCGTCCGTCCGTAACAGATGCGACACCGACGGCCAGGGAAGAGATGAAAGTGACCGTCATCGGCCCGGTGGCGACACCGCCTGAGTCGAAGGCGATGGCAATAAAAATATCACGTGATAAGAAAATCAATATCAAGACGATCAGGTACCCGGGAATTAAAAAATACCAAAGTGAAATGCCGGTCAATATCCGGAGCATCGATAAGGCGATCGAAAAGCCCACACCGATGGATAATGTATACAGCATTAACCTTGCGGAAATGTAACCGCCGGTAACTTCGTCGACTTCATCATTCATGATGCTGACGGCCGGCTCCGCAAAAGTCGCGGCAAAGCCAAGGACAAAGCCGATAGGGATTAGAAACCATTTTGTATTTCCTTCCCCGAGAGACTGACCCATCAATTCACCGACGGGCATGAATCCCACATGTACGCCTTGCAGAAAAAATGAAAGGCCGAGAAAGGTCAATATAAAACCGATGCCGACCTGCTGGAGTCTTTTTAACGGTAATTTCAGCATGAAAATCTGAAAGATCCCGAAGAAAATAAGTAATGGCAAAAGAGCGAATGCAACTTCCTGAAGCACACTTCCGAATCCTTCAAAAACATGGATTTCCATCAGAAGATCACCCCCAGGATCATGACCGCCAAAACCGGTCCGATTGAAGCGAGGCCGATTAATCCGAAACCTTCTGTTCCATCTTTTGAATCACGGCGACGAAGGGAAGATGCAACACCAACGCCGAGCGCAAGGATGAAAGGGACTGCCATCGGCCCGGTGGTGACCCCGCCGGCATCGAACGAAATTGGCACAAAAGCTTTGGGAACGAAGAAAGATAAAAGAAAGACGGCGACATATCCGCCAATCAGCATGAAATGCAATGGAATATTGAATAGTGTGCTGATCATGGCCAAGGCGACGAAAATCGCCAATCCCAATGAAACTGAAAGGATCAATATCGTCGAGCTGATCCCCCCTTCGGAAACTTTATCGATTTGAGTGGCCAGCACACGCAAATCCGGTTCTGCGACAGTTACAACGATCCCCAGCAGAAAACCGGTGCCTATGATAAGCCACGCATTTTTAGTTCTCGGCAATTGCTTGCCGATCAATTCTCCAATTGGAAGAAGCCCTGCGTTTACACCCAATAAAAAGAGGAAAAAGCCGATGCTGACAAAGAAAACGCCAATGAGGAATTGAAGCAAGGCCTCCATTGGCAGACGAATAATTGCAATCTGTAAAAAGATGACTACAATGGTAACAGGCATAATGGCAGCAACAACTTCTTTGAAGGTGTTCTTTACATTATCCATCCTGTCTCTCCTTTTCCACTTTTTCCTGCTATTCCCTATGTAATTTTGCTGTAAACTTAACGAAAATAAGAGTTATTTACAATAAGGGTCAAAAGTGAAAAGGGGAACCAAAAAGTAGGAGGTATAAAATGGGCAAAATGAAAAGAGCTGAACCCAAGCTTCCGGCAGAACTGCCTGAGAGTCTGTTTGAAGAAGCGATGGACGATCATTACATAACAAATTGCCGCATCTCGCAGGAAACAATTGATTTCACAGCAGAACGTGCATTGCACATCGATACAGTCGTATTCGAGAATGTGAATTTTGTTGATATTGTCTGGCCCAGAAGCGAATTTGTAGATGTTGTTTTTATCAATTGCGACCTTTCCAATGCCGACTTCAGCCGGTGTGTCTTTCACCGCGCCGAATTCCGTAATTCCAAACTGATGGGCACGAATTTTGCAGAAGCAGGCGTCCGTCATACACTATTTTCCGAGTGCGTCCTCAATTACGCCGCTTTCGGTTTTTCACTTTGTACTTTTTCAATATTCGACACTTCCTCAATGCGCCAGGCGGACTTCTACGAAGCCGAATTAAAAAATACCGAATTCACCTCTTGTGACATGAATGAAATCAATTTTGCAGAAACAGATCTGAAAGGTGTCGACCTCAGCAGCAATCGGTTTGAAAATATACAGGTTACAATCGAAAAGTTGGCGGGATGCACAGTTTCACCTAATCAGGCGCTGGCGTTTGCGCGTCAGCTTGGCATGCAAATAAAAGACGATTAATTAAAGGTGTTCAGTATGGACAGCAGCGAAAGCTGCTTTTTTTATATTTTATTATGGATATATTAAACATTTATT